>DPYO01000234.1 GCA_003535775.1 Fidelibacterota bacterium
GATATGCCCATTCAAAATCAAAAAAGGTGAAATCCGATAAATCTCGTGATAAAGAAAATGTTGGTATGTAGCCCATAGACGATTCAAAGGCAGATTGTCCGGACGGACCATCGTTACCCGTAAGTCCGCTTGCCCAGAATTGACCCTTTATGGAAAATGACTGAGCATATAAGGTTATATTTAGACTAAAATAAACTACAGCAAGGATTAAAAATCGCAAAACTTATAGTAAGTTAAATAAAAAACATTATGGTATCCCCAGTGAAAATCAATCAATTATTTGTTGTTTTGACTCAAGACACTATGCCCAGAACCTGAGTGAGAATAAATTAAAAGTAAAAAATAAAATTATCTGTTTTGTGAAACCTTCAGGTTAGACTGTTCAACAGTCTAGTCCATGATTTTTATGGTGGTTTAACCCTGAATATATTTTATCCCTCTAAAAGAAAAAGTAATTTTTTTCAAAATATCTTCGGATGTTCCTTTATTCTTCCTCGTCCTCCTCGTCTTCGTATTCATCTCCATTATAGTCATCGTAATAATCATATCCCGGAGGATATGCATAATATGGTGTACGTTCTTCTTGTTGATCATCCTTTTCTTTTTGTGGCTGTTGCTCCTGCTTAATAACAATCACTTTTGGGTTTTCTTCATCTTTCGAACTCTCGATTGCTTTGTCTATCAGTTCTTTTTCCCGGCCTGTTAATAAGTCGCTTGGGGTACTTCCATCTCGATTAAAAAGCATCCCTGTCAGGACACTAAAAAAAAGCACAAGAAACGCAAATACAGTTCCTTCTCCACTCAGTTCAAAACCGCCAAATATATTTGTTTCGATGCCATAAACCAGAAATATTCCAACAGTTAAAAGGCCTCCAAATCCTATAATTATATTTCCAATAATATCAGGCACCGTGATCTGCATTATAATCATATATAAAAACCATGTTAGTATGCCGGCAAGAGGAAACATAATGCTTAATAAATAATTTCCTGTTAATATCGCAAAAACAAAACCGACGACTGCTCCAAGCGGGATAAGGTATCCCAAGCCTGATTTTAGATTATTACCCATTATTAACACCTCTATACTATTTTATTTACTAAAAATTATAATGAAATTTGCTTGAATTCATATCCAAAATCAAGATAATTCATTTTCTTTCCTATTAACTTGTCACTTACCGTAATTTTGTATTTCATTAATGAAATTCAAAAACATATGAACCCACTTGAAAAAATCAACATAGGTGTCGTTGGAGTTGGACACCTTGGTCAATACCATGTAAAACACCTTTCTAAAATTTCCGGGGCAAATCTCATTGGAGTGTTCGACTCAAACAACAAAAGAAATAATTCTATTTCTAAACAATATAACACAAGAATATTTGACAATCTAAATTCACTCATACAATCATGCGATGCGCTTTCAATTGTAACGCCAACACAATACCATGCAGAAATTGCGGAACAATGTATCCGCAGCAACAAACATGTTTTTATTGAAAAACCAATCACAGGCTCGCTTGCAGAGGCAGATAATATTCTCCGTTTAGCAAACAATTCGGGAGTTATTGTTCAGGTGGGACATATTGAACGATTGAACCCTGCTTTGCTCGCTCTTGATTCGTATACTCTTAAACCAAAATATATTGAAGTACAAAGGCTTGCGCCCTATACAACCCGGGGTACTGAGGTCCCTGTGGTGTTGGACTTAATGATTCATGATATTGATATCGTGCTTGCGCTGGTTAAATCCCAGGTTGATACTATCCATGCCAGTGGTTTATCCATTATGACTGATTCTGTCGACATCGCAAATGCACGCATTCAATTTGTTGATGGAACAATCGCTAACATTACTTCCAGTCGAATTGCGAAAGATAAGGTTAGGAAACTGAAAGCATTCCAAAATGAAATGTATGTGACTATAGATTTTTTACTGGGTTTAACCGAGGTTTATAGAATTGTAAAGAATAAAGGCCCGAAGGGCCTAGCTGCCGTCCCATTAAATGAAAACGAAAAAAATAAACAGATAATTTATGAAAAACCCACTGTAAGTTCATTCGACCCCCTACGAATGGAACTATCAAACTTTATTGATTCCATAAAGGGGAAAACGAAACCTATCGTTTCCGGCTCTGACGGAAGGGAAGCTTTAAAGGTTGCCATACAAATTCATGAAATGATAATTAAGGATTTGCACTGATATTTTTCAGAACTCCTTTCCACCATTACGTTTATAAAACTATTCAAGATTGCTGATTTTATTTCATGACTCAAAAACCTAAAAAAACAAAACAAAAAACCCTGACTTTTTTTATTATTGCAGGAGAAGAATCTGGAGATATTCACGGTTCACGGTTGATCCTGGCAATAAAGAAAAAACATTCTGATTGCCGATTCATTGGGCATGGCGGCAATAAAATGGTGGAACAGGGATTAAAAATTTTGGAAAACATAAATAATTTATCAATGATGGGGTTTTCCGAAGTCATAAAACAATTACCATATATGAAACGGGTAATGGGCCAAACCATAAAAATAATAAAAGAAATTAGTCCATCACGAATTATTTTAATAGACTACCCGGGGTTTAATCTTAGGTTAATAAAAAGAATTTCTTCTCTTGATATTCCCATAACGTATTTTATTCTTCCTCAGGTCTGGGCCTGGAAAGAAAGTCGGATAAAAATCCTTCGTGATTTTGTGGACCAATCTCTTAGTATTTTTCCATTTGAACAGGATTGGTTTAAACATCGAGGGGTAAATGTTCGCTTCGTCGGTCATCCCTTTACAGAACTAGATCCACCTAAAATATCCAGGGATAATTTTTTCAGGAAACATAAATTGTTTCCAGATAAACCCTTGCTCGTTCTTCTTCCAGGGAGCCGACAACAGGAGATTGATCAACATTGGAAAATCTTCCTGATAACGGTTCAATTACTAAGATTATCCACCCCTGAACTGCAGGTTGTAGTTGGCAAAGCTCCCTCTGCAACCCTATCCCCACTCCCAGACAATATATATGTTGAAGAAAATACAATAACTGCACTGCATTATGGAAACGTAGCCCTTATTGCTTCAGGTACTGCCACACTAGAAGCAGCAGTTATAAATATTCCAATGGTTGTCTGTTACCGAATGTCTTTTTTTTCCTGGTTTCTAATAAAAAAACTATCAAAAGTCTCGTTTGCCTCTATAGTTAACCTGATAGGCAAAAAAGAAATTGTACCGGAATTTCTCCAAAATGAAATGACATCTGAAAATCTTTACAAGGCTCTGGGGCTTCTTCTTAACGATTCAGAAAAAAGAAATTCTATGTATACTGGCTTTTCCGAGGTCAGAAAAGCCCTTGGAAAACCGGGGGCGTACACCCGCTCAGCAGAAGCAATTCTCAAGGAACATTTATAATGGCGATGCTTTCCTTGAAGGCCATTCTGGCGAAATGGTTACTAAAATTTCTCTATGGAACAAGTCGTTGGAATATAAAAGGAAGAAGCCAAATCAATAAAATTCTTACGGACGGGAAGTCAGTGATTATTGCTTCTTGGCACAGTCATCTTTTACCAACTTTTATGGATTTATCTGGAAATCAATATTATGGTTTAGCTGGTTTGCATAACGACGCTGAACTCATCTCTAAAATTGGTGACAAAATGGGGTGGAAAATGCTTCGTGGTTCCAGCTCCGACAGAGGAAAAAAGGTTTATAAAGAAATAGTTAATGTTCTTGCTCACCCTGGGAATGTAGTCACTCTCACACCAGATGGACCAAAGGGGCCTGCTAAAATACCAAAGCCGGGAACAATTCGAGCTGCGCAAAAAACAAGGGCGGTAATTATTCCAGCCATGGGTCAGTCAACCCGCCGATGGAGTTTTACAAACTGGGATACTTTTTTTGTTGGAAAGCCTTTTAGCCGAATAGAAATGATTTATGGTGACCCGTTAGTTTTCTTAGAGTCTGATGATTTTAATATGTGTGAAAACAAACTAAAACAGGCACTGGATAAATTGGAAAACGAGGTGGAAAAACGTGGTCATCAGTAAAAAAAACTCTTTAATGTCTATTCGTCCCGCCTTGTCACCTCTTACTATAGTGTACCTTGGTCTAATTTTATGGAGAGATTTCTTTTACAGAATTGATGTTTTTCCCAAACGAAAACTTTCTTGTGTGGTAATCAGTATCGGAAATATTAGCTCCGGGGGAACGGGGAAAACCCCTATGGTAATCTCATTAGCAAAGTCCTTTAAAAAGGCTGGAAAATCAGTTGCCGTTTTAAGCCGAGGTTATGGACGGAAGAGTTCCGGTTCATTGCTAGTCACAGATGGATATTCCAAACCACCTGACTGGAGATTATGTGGAGACGAACCTGCTTTAATGGCAATGGCACTAAAAGGTGTTCCAATTATTGTTGATAAAAATCGGTTCCGTGGGGGTTCTTTCCTGATAAAACATTTTAATCCAGATATTATTCTTCTTGATGATGGCTTTCAACATTTTTCAATTTCCCGTAATATAGATATTGTTCTAATCAACTCTGGCGATTTTCAACATGACCACCGGCTTCTTCCTTTGGGTCGCCTTCGCGAACCATGGTCATGTGCAAGGCGGGCTGACCTCATCTTCTTAACCAAAACAAATCTGAAAAAACCATCAGATTATATAACCAGAAAAATTAAGCAACTTAATGTGCCCTTTTTTTCTAGCACAATTAGTGCCATATCTGTTCTTTCCAGTATCAACGAAGAAACTAGAAGTATAAAAAATTTAAGTGGGAGGCGTGTCCTGGCCTTGTCAGCAATAGGAGACCCGGGAGGGTTCCATAGTCTCATTAAAAAAACTGGAGCCACCATCATAGAATCTTTAATATACCAAGACCACCATACCTATACAAAAAATGATTGGAAAATAATTAAAGAAACAAAGGAGGGGGTTGATGCTGACTTAATTTTAACAACAGAAAAGGATTTATTAAAATTAGAGGCTTTTTCAGGCGATGTGCCCATTCATGCCATACGCATTAGTTTAAATATAGAGGATCAGGGATTTCAAACAATAAGAAGTTTCATCGATAAGATTGAAATCATTAATTAAAAAAACAGATCATTCTGGGGGACACCTTGTGGATATTACTCTTGATTGATTTATTGGTATTTAAAAACAACTACTGTCTGCATCAACTTATTCTTTAGCCTCTTCTTTATTTATCTATTCTCTGTCCTCCCATATCATTAAGCTTTTCACCGACCTCAGAGTCATCTTCTTCTTTTGGGGTACGTACTTTCTCAGTATCACCAACAGTAGGTTCTTCTTCTTTAGATGTTCGTACCTTCTCAGTAGCACCAATTGGGAGTTCATCCAAAGAAACATATACTGCAATCGGGTTTACCTCCCCTATAAAATCAATCCGGGTCACTGTTTTTCTAGATCCACTTTTCCGAATTTTTACAACACTCTTTATTGATTTAACATTCCCTGATTTAAAATACATTTTAAATTTTTGAGATGGATCTGAAGGGCTCACCATTTCAATAAATGGGGTCTGTTTGGCTATCTCCACTTCCTCTTCAATCCTAAATTGGATACCAGCATCAAAAGATTCCATTGAAATAGTCGCCGGAAATCCATCAAATAAGTATTCGGGATATTTATGAAATTGAGAATCCCACGCTTCCGGATTAAAAGATTGTGGTATAGCACTTGACACTGGTGATTTCGACACTAATAACATGTTTGTTTTTAAATCATGGATTAAGGAAATCTGAGTGACAGGAGCATCAACAGGTCTTTCAGTTTTATATTCAAAGTTTGCTTTGGTTTTCACTGGCATTTTTCCCATATCAAGACTAATTCGATGTGTTACTATTTTTTCTAAAGAGGTATCTACTTCAACAAAAAAAACAGTGTCCCCCTTAGAACTAAAATTAACAGCCCCCTTTTCTTCCTTTTGAGCTATTGAAACACTGTAATAATCAGGGAATAAGGGTTGTTCAGCGAAACCCTCTTCTTTAGGCGTAGACGTTTTTCGGGACCTGGAACGAAGAAACTGTTCC
>DPYO01000231.1 GCA_003535775.1 Fidelibacterota bacterium
AAGTGTGTTATTTCTTCTTGCTTGGCTTCTTAAAAGTAAAATCCTGATGTGCTGCGCTGTCGCTTACCGTAACATTTGCTGTTTGGGAACCAAGTTTTTCATGCCAGGCTTCTATCACATATTCTCCCGGTTTCAAATCAGAGATTATATAGGTGCCATCATCACCGGATACGGAAAAACAAGGATGGTCAAATACACCAATATAAGCTCCCATCCAAGGGTGAACATCACATTTTATTTTGAACGGTGCTTCAGGTTTTTCAAATTTCACAGATAATTTTTTCTTTGACCTTGGTTGTGCCTTGTTGAACTCTTTGTTCACTTTTGGCAGCGCATGAATATTATGAAGCGTACCGTCGTTGTTTAAAATGTCCAGTTGCTGGCCTGCCATAATTCCCACAACGTGCGGAGAATAAATACATCCTTTTTGATCAATAACCATAGGTTCTTCCGGTGGTGAATAATCGATATTTAATCCTTCTGTTATAAAAACAAGTACATTTTTAACACCCTTATTTTCATCCAGGATTAACCATTCTTTTTTTGGTGCTATCTCATTATTTGCGACGCATATGGGATCAGCATCAACTTTAAGCGGTTTCATTTTTGGTGCTTTGCCTTCAAATGTTATTGTCCCGGTTATTGATCCTCCCGCATATATAATTCCAACTGCTGAAAGAAGAACTATCATTTGTACCAGTAATTTTCTAACTACCATTTTTTTGACTCCTATTCTCTATTATAATAACTTACTTAATTCAAAATAAAAATTATTTTATTACCGTAAATAATACTGTTTATTCCATTTCAAACCCAAGGGATTTTGTATGCAATTATCATAAATTTATCCAGTTCATTAAAGCTGCAATCAGAGGCTTAATAACAAAAATATTACAAACCGGATCGTTAAACAAATGAGGCAGAGAAAATTGAAGGAAGGAGTTGCTCAATTTTAAGACTCCTGGTTTATCGCCCCTTTCCTGACACAATAACCCCGATTGTAGTAAGTAAAATTTTTATATCCAGCCAGATATCAACATTTTCAATGTAATAAAAATCATACTTCAATTTTTCCCGAACATCTTCCAGGTTTTCATCATATCCATGTTTAATCTGCGCCCATCCTGTTATTCCAGGACGAATTTTCAGCCTTCTTGAATACAATGGGTATTCCTTCTCCAGTTTTTCTACAAAGAATGGACGTTCCGGACGGGGGCCAACCAAAGACATTTCTCCTTTCAAAACATTCAATAATTGAGGAAATTCATCCAACCTGAATCTCCTGAGCCAAGCACCTGATCTTGTATTCCGGGCATCATTTTTACCCGCCCATACTGGACCAGTGTCTTTCTCTGCATCAGCAATCATGGAACGAAATTTAAATGCGGTAAAAAAGGTGTTATGTCTCCCAATACGTCTCTGCTTATACAATATTGGTCCCTTGCTGTCCACCTTAATTACTAGGGCAATTATGATCCAAAACGGTGCAGTTATAATTAAGCCGAATAATGAAAAAAAGAAATCAAAAACTGGTTTGTACACCCTAAGATATTCCGTATCAAGGTGAAGATTAATATCAATGAGGGGAAGACCGGAAATCTGCTGTGTTCGTGCAATCCCGCTTATGACTTCATAAAGATCAGGTATAACTTTCACAGTTATGGGAAGAGGATCAAGCTTTTGTATAATAGGGAATAGTTTTGACCTTTGGTTGTCTTCTAAGGCTAAAACTGCATCGGAAATGTTCCTCTTATTAATAATGTCCACGATGTCATCAATATGTCCAAGAACCTCTATTTTATTGTGAAAATTATTTGGTTCCCCATCCAAGTTAATAAATCCCAAAATGTTAAACCCCTGAGAATGATGATCATTAAAAAATTGGGCAGCTTTCCTTCCTCTTTGATTTGCTCCAATAATCACAGTATTCTCCCGTCCAATTCCTTTTTCAAGCAGCCATTTTTGAATTGATCGAAGAACTATCCTGTTACACGTTGTGAAAAGACAAAATAAAACACCATATCTAAAGATAGTTACAGGGATAATTAAATCAGGGATAATTCCAATAGCCTCAAAAATAATAATTGATCCAATTACCAATGCAATGAGTCTTGCAAGCCTAACCAGCTCAGAAAGCCGGGATATAGTATATTCTCCTTGATAAAGGCGATTGAAATAAAACAATACGCACCAACAAAATTGAATAGTGAGAAATATAAGTTCAATATCATTGAATGAATCTCCTGAAATATTAAACCTGGGCTTAATCTCAGAATAAAAAACGAGGAGACCCATAAATGAGTCACAAACTAATAAAACCCACGAAAAAACCCACTTTGGGAAGCGGACAGGAATATTAATAATTGGTAATTTCATGAAAAATGAAGTATCATCATCAATAATTTAAAATAATGGGGAATCTAATAAATCCATTTCATAATATTAAAATAGATTCATAAAATCAGTAAAAGTAAAACAGAATGAAAATGATTCAGAAAAAAGTGTTAACCAAGCATTTCTCCATTATATTACAATTAATTTTTGGAACAATACTTTTTTGCCAACATGTCCCAATTGAATTAGATCACCCAATATATGTATTCATACGCCAGGAAATTGCCCAAGGGAGATTGGATATTAAATACGGCAGTTCCATGCCATTGTACAGGGGCACAATCTTAGACCTGTTGGATGAACTGGAAAGAAAATCCTCTAACCAAGATAAACTGATCAAAAGATTTCGTGCAGAATTCAGCATTAATAAGATTCATGATGGTATGGAATTCCCCTGGGAGAAACAAAAGCTATCTTCTGATTTTTCCTCACTAACCTCATTCTCCATTGATGTTCATGAACCCCACATCTTAACTTATAAGGATTCCCAAAATATTTTCTGGGCAGACCTGGAAGAAAGAATAACGTTTGAATT
>DPYO01000102.1 GCA_003535775.1 Fidelibacterota bacterium
TTCTAAGAGTTCTGATGTCCGAGCGGCTTCTTTAATTGTTCTCACAAAGGGGATCATGATTTGGATGTTGTCTAAACCCATTGCCTCTCTTGCTTTTAAAATTGCGTCGCATTCCATTTTAAAACAAGGTTGGAACAAAGGATCCAAATACCTTGACGCTCCTCTAAATCCAAGCATTGGATTTTCTTCATCCGGCTCAAATGCATCACCACCAAGTAAGTTTGCGTATTCATTGGATTTAAAATCAGAAAGTCTTACGATTACTGGTTTTGGATAGAATGCAGCGGCAATAGTAGAAATACCTTCTGCCAGCTTAGATACATAAAATGTTGTTGGATTTTCATAACCCTCGGATATTTCTTTGATCTTTTGTTGCAATTTCTTATCCAAATTCTGGTAATCAATTATTGCATTTGGATGAACGCCTATCATTCTATTGATGATAAATTCAATTCTTGCCAATCCAACGCCTTCGTTTGGAATATTTGCAAAGTAAAAAGCACGATCTGGATTGCCAATATTGATCATTATTTTTGTAGTGATATTTGGTAAGGATCCTATCTTTTCTGAAATCAGCTCATAGTCTACGGATCCTTGATAGACAAAGCCTTGATCGCCCTCTGCACAAGACACTGAAATAGTACTTAGATTTTGAATTTTTGTTGTAGCATCTAAACATCCTACAACCGCTGGAATACCTAATTCTCTTGCAATAATTGCAGCATGGCATGTCCTGCCACCTTTGTTGGTTATGATTGCAGCGGTTTTTTTCATCACAGGTTCCCAATTTGGGTCAGTATGGTCTGTGACTAAAATATCGCCTTCATCAATTAGATACATGTCTTCCAGACTGTCTAAAATTTTTGCTGTTCCTATTCCAAGTCCGTAGCCAACACTGCGACCGGTAGCCAATAATTTTCCTTTTGATTTAATCTGGAAATCCTCCAGATAATGTTCATGTGAACTGATCACTGTTACTGGTCTTGCTTGGAGTATATATAATTTTCCATCTTTACCGTCTTTTGCCCATTCAATGTCCATTGGTTTTCCGTAATGACTCTCAATTAATAGTCCAAGCTGGCCTAAAGCAATAATTTCATCGTTGCTAATAGAGAACCTTGATCTATCTTTTTGATCTAGGTCAATGGTTTGCACTGAATGATTAAAGTTTATGTCTTTTGTAAAAATCATCTTAGTTGTTTTATTGCCCATGTTTTTTCTTATGATGGGAAATTTGTTTTTCCTCAAAGAGGGTTTAAATAAATAAAATTCATCTGGATTCACCAATCCTTGAACGATTAACTCACCCAATCCAAAAGATGAATTAATTACAATCAGATCCTTACAACCACTATCAGCATCGACTGTAAACATTACCCCACTCGAGGATAAATCACTCCTGATCATTTGTTGGATACAAATAGCCATAGATACCTGGTTATGATCAAAATTATTGTGTTCGCGATATGATATGGCCCTATTTGTAAACAGTGATGCATAGACTGATAATATGGCCTTGTTTATTTCGTCTACATTCGAAATGTTTAAATAACTTTCTTGTTGTCCAGCAAATGAAGCATTCGGTAAATCTTCGGCTGTTGCAGAAGATCTGACGGCAACAGAAAAGGATTTATCAGTATTACGCTTGAGATTATGCCAGGCAATTGCAGTAGCCTCTGTTATTGATTTGGATAATTGTGAAGACAGTATTTTTTCTCTGATCGACTGACCGACGGCATGGAGTTCTTTTATATCACTCAGATCTTTCTTTTTGAGTATGTTTTGAATATAGCTACCAAGTTCATTTTCATTGATGAAATCCTTATGGGCTTCGGTTGTCAGGGCGTAACCCGGTGGGAGGTTAAGATTTAATTTATTGAACTGATGCATCATCTCGCCAAGCGATGCATTCTTGCCACCAACCGAATCCAGGTCAGAAATCTTAATCTCACTGAGTTTTTTAAGGTACCTATGCATCTTGTATTTGCATTATAATTCCATATAACGAATTAAAATTCTAACAGGATTAATTTTCAAAAATGGATAAAATTAAAGTCTATTTTGTTTCTGACGGTACTGGCTTATCAACGGAACAGTTGGGGAAATCTGTTCTGATTCAATTTCCTGACATCGATTTTCAATATAAAACAATACCGTTTGTGAACACAGTTAAAAAAGCCCAAGCACTTGTAAAAATAATCAAACAAGAACCATCATCCATGGTTTTTTCAACTCTTATTTATGACGAACTCAATGAACCGTTTGATCACGGTGATTTTTTTCATGTCAATTTTCTTAAACAAACCATTAAACAAATAGAGACTGTAAAGAACCTCAAGTCGGTTCCAATTATGGGTTTGGACTACAGATTTAGTGAAAGTAAAGCCTACGAAGAGCGAATATCTGCGATGGATTTCACTATTGCCGCAGACGATGGAAATAACGTTGAACGCTATAACAAAGCAGACATTATTATTGTTGGTGTTTCCAGAACAGGAAAAACACCCGTCTCCATTTATCTTGCTTTAATCAATGGTCTTTCTGTTGCAAAT
>DPYO01000232.1:0-6960 GCA_003535775.1 Fidelibacterota bacterium
GCATTCACCGGTACAGTCTACTTCATATGCACAGCTTCCATTATCTACGGTTGCATCTGGATTATAGTTACACGCTGTGGCATCCATACAACCAAGTGTTTCATCACATAACGAGGTGTCTTGACTACCCATATGAGTCTCTAGACAGGATGGATAATCAGGACAGAATGAATTATTTCGAATATCAATAAAGTTATAACTATTCCAACGTAAATCTATCTCACACAGATCCTCCGGTAATACACCTGTGAATTGATTATGTCTAAGATAAATTCTTCTTAGGTCTCCATAGGGTGTCCCGCTTTCGTAAAAAGCTTCCATATTCCATATTTCCAGTGGCACTTCACCTGAGAGTTGATTATTTCTTAAATCCAATGAATGCAAATTAGTATTCCCTAACTCTACTGGGATAGAACCTGTGAGTTGATTATCATACAACTGCAGATACATAAGGTTTGTCAGGTTACCCAGCTCTGGTGGAATTGAACCTGTGAGCTGGCCATTCTCCCATGTTATTGTCTTTAATTCACTTAAATTACCTAAACTTGCTGGAATAGTAGTTATTTGGGTATTGGAAAAATTAACAACCTCCAATTCATCTAAATTACCTATACTCTCTGGAATAGTAGTGATTTCATTAGTCTCATTGGAAAAATCCAAACGACTTAACCTCCCATAGCTATCGGGCCAATCCATCCAATTTTGCTCACCTATTTCTATTGGTTGTTCTCCGCTCAAACTCGCATTCACATCAATAAAATCTTGGAGATTATCCAAATCAGATTGATAAAAACACCATCCATCATATATGTGTCCACCATTTATTGGCGGTGGGTCAGCTATAGGCGTATATCCACCGGGACAGTCGGGATAGGAATTGCAGTATTCGCCTATCCCTTCAATCATATAGTCTGGAAAACAGTCCGGAACTGGTGGACAAAAATAGTTACCGCCAAACACATTACCTGAATTATTGCAATCGAGCCCGCAAACGTCAATATTGCATAATTCATCCGGTATCTCACCTCTGAGATTGTTACTATACAACCACATCATACCCATATTGGAAAGGTCCCCAAGCTCTTCAGGGATTTCCCCATTGAGCTGATTATATCGTAAATCCAAATAATGCAGAGATGTCATATCCCCCATTTCTGGCGGTATTGGGCCTGTGAGCTGATTAAAAGGTAAAATGACATATTCTAAATCTGTCAGATTACCAATTTGAGGGGGTATCTCTCCGGTGCATGCATCTGTATCAATACAATGTGTTATACAACAATTGTTCGAGTTGTAATCGGAACTAGGTTCACATTCAGAATCATATTCATAGCATCCAAGCTGGTTATAAGATAAATCAAATGCCGGCCAGTAATCAGCTTCCTGGCCTCCACCGCCGCCCATTGATGGATTATACCATTCTGCGTCCCAAACGCCCAGATTGGTCATATTGCCAATCGTAGATGGGATATCTCCTGTGAGCTGATTCAGTTTTAAATCTAATACATGCAATTGAGTTAGGTTACCTATCTCTGGTGGGATAGAACCACTCAAATCATTTTCTTTTAAACCAAGACTTTTTAGGTTAACCAAATTACCAATTGAAGATGGAATTTCTCCGCTGAGATGGTTATCTGATAAAAACAGTGCTTCCAAATTAGTCAGATTCCCAATCTCAGGAGGAATTGCTGCGGTGCATTCATTTGTATCATCACAATGTTGATTACAATTATCTGTCTGCCAGTCACCCAGCCAATCATAATTATGACAGCCCAGTTCATTATCAGATAGATCCAAATAGGTCAGGCTGGTCAAATTACCCATCTCTGGTGGAATCGCATCACCAGTATGGGGTCCGGTTACTGCCATCTTTAGATCCAAATGAGTCAGATTTATAAGGTTCCCTATCTCCGGAGGGATCACTGTGAGCTGATTCCAATGTAAATCCATATAAGTTAGATTGATCAGGTTCCCTATCTCCGGTGGTATATCCCCTGTGAGCTGATTACAGCATAAATTCAGATAAGTTAGATTGGTCAGAAGCCCTATTCCAGGTGAAATTGTACCTGGTAAGTTCTCCCAGGACCTATCAATTGCAGTTGTATTCTCAATAGAATAGCATTCGCCCATTAGTGTAATACCAGGTGTATCATCAGATGCAGTACAGTCCTGCCCCCAGGCCAGTCCAATCAATAACAGTGGTGTAACACGGTTAATCAACCAATAATTCACAGTTAAAGTCACCCATTTTCAGATTCGAATATACAAAGATATTACCAAAATCTATATTACGTATTAGGCATCGCCCGATCTTGCAGAGAAACGACAAGAAAAAAGGAAGAGTTACTAAAGGAAAAAATCTGGATATTTACTATCAATTGGTTTCATATACACTCTAGGGTTAATTTATACCATCTTCATTTTGGACCTTCTATGAAAAAACTGATTATAGCCATGGCAGCATTGATTGTTCTGTTTGGTGAAAATTTATCAGAAACATTTGTCACTTTCTCCGGAAAGATTTTGAATCCAAATGGCAACGAAATAATTATTCAGGATAAAGAGTTTACCAAAAAAATAGAATTGTTGGGTGATGGCAGTTTTTCCGATACATTAAGAATTCCAGCGGAACAGTATTTTTATTCATTTTCCGATGGGAATGAATATACCTCATTATTCTTGAGAAATGGGTATAACCTAAAGCTCACTTTAAACACACTAGAATTTGATGAGTCCATACGATATACAGGAAAAGGATCCGTAAATAATAATTATCTTGCACAGAAATATTTACTTCAGGAACAAGTTTATTCTGATGAATCTATTTTCAATCTACAAGAGAGAGCCTTTAAAGAAAAAATCACGCATATTGAAAAAGAATTTATAGAGCTACTTGAAAATGTTCAGGGGATTGACACTAACCTTGTTGCGGGCGAACAGGAAAGCAGAAGCCGACTGATCCAAAGAATTGAACAAGAGTACAATCAAAAAATACTTATGGGTGAAACGCTCGCCGAAGGAATGGATTCCCCAAAATTTGCCAATTATGAAAATTATAATGGAAAGACTACTTCATTAGATGATTTACAGGGGAAATATGTCTATATTGATATTTGGGCTACCTGGTGCGAACCCTGCAAAGCAGAAATTCCCTTCTTGAAAAAATTGGAAGATAAATATCATAAAAAGAAGATAACATTTGTTAGTATATCTATTGATTCAGAGAAAGATCATAATGTCTGGAAAGAAATGGTTGCAGAAAAAGAATTGCCTGGCATTCAATTATTTTCAGACAAGGATTGGAATTCTGAATTTATAAAAAACTATTTAGTGAATAGTATTCCACGATTTATTCTCATAGATATGGGAGGGAAGATAATCTCTGCCGATGCACCAAGACCATCGCAGGGAGAAATTATTTCGATCCTGCTTAATCAGTTAGAGATATAAGATCACCATATTGTAATAAAACCCTTAATAAGAAAGGATCAAATGAATAAAGAAAGACGAGAATCCGACAGAAGACAATTACATCGGAGAATGAAAGAGGAATCAGTCATTCTTAACAATAGAGGTGGAAAAGAAAGACGTTCTAGAAAAAACAGACGAACATAAATTCATTTCATGAAATCTAAATACTCTAACCGAAATGATTTTGACTTTTGGTCAAAAATTTCAACCCGCTGGATTGATATGGACGGTTTACGCCACATAAATCATGCGGCTTATCTTTCCTATATGGAAACTGCCCGTCTAAATTTCTACAAAGATCTTGGATACGGTATGCATAGGTGGGACCAGGAAATCAGTACAATTCTTGTATCAATGAAAGTGGAATATTTGGAGCAGGCCAGCCATCCTGCTCATTTTGATGTGGGTCAGCGGATTTCCAGGGTGGGTAATAAAAGTTTTGACATTTTGACAGCCATATTTAAAGAAGGGGAAAACGCCCTAATTCTTCAGGCTAAATTTATAATGGTTACTTATGACTATAGGAATAACCGATCTATTCCTGTTCCTGAAAATTTTCAGGAACACTGTAATATTTCTTAGGATATCACTCATTAAATAAATATTAAGTGCACCACTGTATTTTATGAATCTTTCTAAGATATTTCCCAAAGAACGTTTATTAGATAATCCAATCTTTCGTTTGGCTTATTCACATGATGCCAGCATATACCGTCTTGTTCCTAAAGCTGTGGTCCGCCCGCGGGATGAGAAGGAAGTTAAATCTCTATTAGAATATTGTCGGGATATGCATACACCGGTTACCTTTCGTGCTGGTGGTACATCCTTATCAGGGCAATCCATTACTGAAGGAATTATTGCTGAAATCATCCAAAATTGGGAACAACACAAAGAAATGAACTCAGGGAAACTAATAGAACTTCAACCTGGAGTAATCGGAGCAAGAGCCAATATATACCTTAAACCATACCAGAGAATAATAGGGCCTGATCCAGCTTCAATAAATGTAGCGAGAATCGGAGGTATTGTTTCAAACAATTCCTCCGGAATGGTGTGCGGAGTTGATAATAATACTTACCATACGCTGGATTCGATTCGCTTTATTTTATCAAGTGGCCACACCTACGATACATCAGTTCAAAGCCATTACCAAATATTTAATGAAAAGGAATCTGTCCTTTCTGAAGCTATACTCCAATGTAAACGTGAGATAGAATCCAATCATAACCTGGTTAATAAAATACGGGCTAAATATCGTATTAAGAATACGTTAGGATATTCTCTTAATTCTTTTCTGGACTATGAACATCCCTTGGATATATTTGCCCATTTATTAGTGGGTGCAGAAGGTACACTGGCTTTCATCTCACAGGTAACTTTAAATACGGTTCCAGATCCACCACGTAAAATAACAGGGCTTGTTTTGTTTGATTCTGTTGATAAAACCATTCAAGCCCTCCCAATGTTAATCGATGCTGGGGCAGATGCAGTTGAACTATTGGATGATGCTTCCCTGAGAACAGTGCGATATTTAAAAACTCCACTATTTGATCCAAAAATTATCCGGACAGACATGGCAGGCTTATTATTCGAATTCCAAAAGTATAATCAACACTCTATTGATGAATTAGTCAAAAATATCCCTATTGAATTACAAAAGATTGGATGTGTTCTATCCTTTGGACCTACTGAAGATGAAGCAACCCGAATACAATTATGGAACCTTAGAAAAGGACTGTATCCCACAGTAGGTGCAATGAGAGAAAAAGGCACAAGTGTTATCACAGAAGATTTATGTTATCATTACAACGATTTACCCGAGGTTGTAAAGGAATTACGTATTATCTGTCAAAAGTGGAGGTACGATGACTCAGTAATTTTTGGGCATGCCAAAGAGGGAAATCTTCATTTTGTTGCCTCCATGGATTTTAATAGTTCTGACGGTGTGAAACGTTTTGATGGGTTGTTGAAAGATATGGCAGAATTGACTGTAGATAAATTTAATGGTTCCTTAAAAGCTGAACACGGAACTGGCAGAAATATGGCCCCTTTTGTTGAATATGAATGGGGAGGCGAACTGTATCAAATCATGTGGAAAATCAAGCAAATGGCTGATCCTGAAGGAATTTTAAATCCTGATGTTTTGTTAACGAAAGATCAAAAACTTCACCTAAAAAATTTAAAACCCATACCGATTGTTGATGATAGCGTGGATTTATGTGTGGAATGCGGATTCTGTGAACCGGTTTGTCCTTCTGCTGGACTGAGTTTGACACCAAGACAAAGGATTGTAATTGCAAGAGAACTACGTCTTAATGAGAAAGATACTGGAATCAACCATAAAAAATTACTGGAAGATATTGATTACAATTCCAATAAAACCTGCGCTGCGGACGGCCTGTGTGAGATTATGTGTCCCGTAAATATAAACACAGGTAATTTTGTGAAAACTTTACGGAAAGATTCTCATTCAAAAGCAGGGGACTGGTGTGTGGCTTGGATACAAAGTCATTTCAAATTTACCCAATCAGTTTTACGGGGTTTAATCACTATAACACATTGGTGGAGCAAGTTTATTGGAGATTCTATTCCTCATGTACTATCAAAAGTGTTAAATAAGGCAACGAACCGTTCAACTCCAATATGGAATCAAAATTTATCAACACCACCTGTTAGCCTGAGTGCTTCAGAATTTAAAAATAATATTGATTTCATTTATTATCCTTCCTGTGTCGGTCGGGTAATCAGTGCAAATAATGCCAGAGAATCTTTAAGCAAGGTGTTGATTGACTTGTGTGAATTTTCAAATATTCAGTTGTTTATACCTGAAAAAATACAAGGAACCTGTTGCGGGATGCCATTTAGCTCAAAAGGCTATATACAGGCTGGAAAAACCATGACTGAACAAACTGTTGATCTCATTTTTAAAGTATCGGAACAGGGGAAAATCCCTATTTTGGTTGACACAACTCAATGTTCTCTTCATCTGATAGAGGCTGGAGCAGGCCTTGATAAAAATTATCAAGAAAAGTGGAAGCAATTAGATTTTGTTGATGTCCTTCCTTTTCTCACTGAATTGGTGAAAGGAAAAGATCAGCCACAATTGGATCGTGATATAATTTTACATCCTACCTGTTCAACCCAAAAAATGGAAAATGTTGATTTAATGGTTTCACTTGCAGAAAAATGCGCGACAAAGGTTATTATTCCTGAAAATTATGGTTGTTGTGGTTTCGCTGGTGACAGGGGATTACTTTTTCCTGAATTAACAAAAAATGCTACAAAAGACGTGGTGGATTCTCTAAAAAATATCAGTACAAAAGTCAATGGCTATTCCTCCAGTCGTACGTGTGAAATTGGGATGATGACAGCAACAAAGCACAACTATGAATCCATTGTATTTTTAGTTAGAGATTATTTGCAGTCAAATGTATAATTATAAAACAAATATAATTAACTTTTTGCTACCAATTTTGTATATACTCTAAT
>DPYO01000232.1:7364-18895 GCA_003535775.1 Fidelibacterota bacterium
AAATATGAGTATATTTTCTAAATACAGTGGTACAATAATCATCTTTTTATCTCTTTCTATTTTGGAAGTGGTACAGTCTGAAACGATTGCCCGCATGATAAAAACCAAAGGTGAGGTTATGATAAAAAGACTGGGCAGCTCTGGGTATGACAAAGTTGCTAAACCGGGGGCCGAAATCAATAATGGTGATGCGTGCGAAGTGGGAAGTCAGGAATTTGCAGCGGTAGTTTATTTAGATGACCGTTCTATTGTTAAAATAAAGGAAAATACCCGTTTTCAATTTATTGACACCCCAAATACGCGTACTATAAATATTGAATTAGGTACCCTTTTAAATGATATAAAAACACAAAAAAATTCAAAAGCATTTCGTATAGAAACTCCTGTATCAGTTGCATCGGTAAAGGGAACAAAATTCGCTGTAGTTGTAAATCCCTCTGGTGTTGATCAATTTTATGGAATGGAAGGAATAGTAGAGGTTATGAATCTGGTAACGGGTAAAACTGTTTCATTGACACCTGGAACAAAAGTTATTTCCGATATAGCAGGAAATATTATTCAGGCACCTGCAACCCCGAATGAATACCCGGAAGATCCAGATCCTGAAGTAGAAGAGCCTCCACGGGAGGAAGAAATAAAAGAAAATATCAAGGAAGAACCAAAAAAAGTTGAGAAAAAACAAATTGAACAAGAACCTGCACCGGAACCTGAAGAGGAAATAAAGGAGATAGAGGAGGAACCAATTGAGGATTCTTCTGTTGAACCATCAGAGCCTGAAGAAGAAATATTAGAGAAAGCGGAATCTGGCAAATCATTTGGTATGGGGCTTAGCATTGGTTCAGCGACTATTGATGGAACAATGTACAACCAATTTTCTTTGCGTCCTGAATTCTCTTTTGGAAAAGTTGGAATCGGGTTGGATCTTGGATTATATATTGATAACGAAGGTAATATACTGAAAGACACGTGGGATATTAGCCAGGACCCTTCACTCATTTTTGATAAATTTCTATTTATACGCTGGGGAAAGGAGACTGATCCCTTCTGGCTTAAATGGGGAAGCATGGAAAATGTAACTCTTGGATATGGCGGTTTGGTAAATGGATATTCAAATATGATGGAGTTTCCATCGGTTCGTCGCGTGGGTATAAACAGTGGCTTTAATCTGGCAGGATTTACAGGGAATATATTTGTTGCAAACTTGAAAGACTTTTCCAGGGGCGGATCACTCGTCGGTATAAGAGGCAGTTATACATTATCAAAAACCTTTCCATTGAAACTAGGCTTTAACGTAGTGACAGATATGAATCAATTTGCCGGATTAACTGACAAAGATGATGATACCTATCCAGATGTTTTTGATGATTTCCCAGAGGATAGTACTTTGTGGAACGATACTGATGGGGATGGAATCCCTGACCCGCATTCTGGTATTGACAGTAGTATGTGGGATATAGATGCTGATGGTAATAATATTTCAGATGATGATGAAAGTGATCTTTCATTAAAACAAACTCCATTTAGTATTGAAGGAAAGCAGGCTGCTGCAACAGGATTTTCTTTTGACATCGGTTACCCGATCATGAAGACAAAAATTATGACAGTTGAAATTTATTCTGAATATAGTATGTTGAATTTTTCAGCCGTAAATGATGAACAATTCACCCGACCAAACCGAGAAGGTACAGGGATAACAATTCCTGGAGTTAGAGCAAATTTATTCAAGTTTCTGAATTTGACCCTGGAATTCCGTATTAAAGAAGATTATTTTATACCACAGTTCTTTGACCAGGCTTATGATCTCACTCGTGTAGTCCCAGATTTTAGTGGCGATACAACCACAGTATTTACAAAGGACATGTTACGTTTTAACAGTCCTAATTCAAATAAATCCACTAATGGTCTTTTTGGTTCAGCAGGATTTAATATATTTAATTTTGTTACTTTGGAGGCATCCTATACCAGCATGAAAGCCGATACAACTGAATTTAACAGCTTCAATGCAGTCTTGGCACTGAATACTGAAAATATACCAAAATTCAGCGTGGCATCAGCCTACTATCAGCATAACAATGATAAAGATCCTTTCAAAATTGAATCAGAAAATTCAGTGTTCGGTTATAGAATTGGGTGGGAAGTGAGTAAAGGTGTAAGTTTAATTTGGGATTATCGTCAGTTTTACCGGGATACAGGAACTGGACTTGAACCAGTAAAGCAAACATCCATTGAAACAGCATTTAGTTTTTAGATAAAAAAGGAGGAACAAATGAACATATCCATTGAATACTGCAATGCATGAAATTATTTACCTAGAGCAGCCAGTATGGCTACCAAACTCCTTGAAAAATATGGAAATAGCATAACTAATTTTTCCCTAACACCATCCGGTGGTGGTGTGTATGAAGTGGAAAAGAACGGAAAGTTGATTTTTTCAAAAAAATCTTTAGACCGGTTCCCTGAATTAGATGAGATTATTGCTCTGATTGATGAAAAATAATCTTTTCTTTACGTTGCTTTTCTTTTGGTCGCTTGGAATATCCCAGGAAGGGGAGATAATTCCACTTAGCCAAAAAGTGGGAAGTGAAATTGATCCGGAAGAAAATATATTTTATACTATTTTTCCTGAAATAAAGGGGTTTGTCAGTGGTCAATTTTATGAAGTAGACAAAAACAGGTATATAGTGCGAATTGTTTTTATTGAATACAGTCACGAGCGATTGTCACGAAAATCCTATACTCTCAGGGAGTTTGTAGCGTTACAGAATTATGTCAATAGACAAAAGACGATTACCGAATCGGACAGGAAATATATTAGTGGAGAATTAACTTATCTTAATACTGATAAAGTAATTAAATCCATACCCTTAAACCAGTTTGTCGTAATGAAACATAGGGACAATAAAAAAATTGGGGGTACTATCAGGTCATATGATGGGAAACACATTGAAATCCAAACTCCCATTTCAATTATTTCTGTTCCAATTTGGGAGTTAGAACAAATTTCTTACCGACCATCAATCATAGAACGATTACAATGGAAATTGCGTATTTTTGGTGTCACTGCACTGGTAGGATTATTGATTAGCGAATTTTGGAACATACAAACAAATCCAAGGAGAGACATTCAATGGTATTATCGTTTTTTTGGAACTACAATTGGGTTGTTCTCTGCCAGAGAAACTTATGATACTGTTAATATCCTTTTATCACCAATGAAGTCTTTTGCATTAACCCCAAGTGAAATGGATTTACTGAAACTAAAAAAACAGGAGTAGTTATGGATAACAATAATGAACCCAAGGAAGTTCAACCTGAAGAACTTCAAAAATCATATCTTTTAGAAAACTTTGAGGCTATTATTGAGCAAATTGGAGAAGGCTATGGAGCTCCCCTGCAAGAAGAATTGATTCGGAGAATGGAAAAGACTGTAGCGGAATTTCATGAAGATGTTTCTGATTTAGTCGTCCAATTAAAAGACCAAAGTGAAAAACGACAAAATACTTTGAAACAAATGTTGAATTCTGATGATCAAGAAATTGTCGATGAAATTGTCGATAAAGTTGTTGATATCGCTGAGGAAAGGGAAATGAGTGACTATGAACGTCGCTTGGAAAACATGGATTCACCAAAAAAAGATGATCAGGATAAAAAAGGTGACCAACAAAAGGAAAAAAGAGGGTTTTTTAAACGTAAAAAGAAGTGATAAAAATTGCTGAATGTCAACCTGGATATATTTTTTGGCTATTTATCGGGATTTTAGTCTCCTCGTCCTGTATTAATGGACAAAATTCTGATCGATTTAAAGAATATAAACAACTCACTAAAAGAGTATACCATTTCACAAAGGTGGAATTCATCACCGAAGAGGGTGAATTCAATGAAGCAATTTGCACCCTGAATATTCCTGACCTGAAAGAAGACAGTCCTCCATACATTGCAATTTATTATAAACGAGAAAACTCTGAATGGTTTACCGAATCACTGTATCGAAAAAGGGTCAGATTTAGTTTCCAGGATGGGATAGTGAAACTGGATCGAACCAATTTCTGGGATTGGTTTGAATTAAATGAAATTAAAATAGTCATTATATATTGATATTTTAATTGAATATTTAGTTGAAGAACCAGAGAAATGCACAGTAATATTTTAATTAATTTATAATTAGAAGGGATTGTGATGGCACATTTATCAACATTAAAACATACAACAGATTCATTAGACAGTATTAAAGCAGATGCAATTTCGATTGGAATCTTTAAAGATGGTTCTATGTCATCTCGGGGGAAAGTAGTCGATAATATGATAAATGGACAGATCAGTTCAGCCTTTAAACGCGGTGACATCAAGGGGGACCATTCTGAAACGATAATCTTTTATACTGAAAACGGTCCAGTTATAGTTATTGGTCTTGGAAAGGCCGATAATTTTGAAACCGAATGTATCCGAAAGGTTGGCGGCACTTTGGCCAAGAAAGCTATTTCAAAAAAATATGCCCACGTCGCCTGTGAAAATTTTGGAGGAAATGGCAGCGCTTCATTTGGACAGGCATTGGCTGAAGGATTAGTTATGGGCAGTTATCAATTCAATGATTATATGACCAAAAAGAAAGAGGAGCTTTTTGAGCTTAAAAAAGTGACTGTTTCTGGCGGATCCAGGGTTGGGATAGATAGAGGATCAATTATTGCCAATGGCGTCTGTTTTGCCCGTAATTTGGGCAATCATCCCGGAAACGTAACGACACCAACACGATTGGCTAATGAAGCCAAGAAGATTGGTCGTAGAGGCAAAATGAAAGTGTCTGTCTTTGATCGTAAAAAATTCACCGAAATGGGTATGGGGGCATTGGCAGGCGTTGCAGCTGGGACTGACGAGCCTCCTAAATTTATCCTCATGGAATATTGGGGCACCAAAAAATCAGTGAAGCCGAAAGTGCTGGTGGGCAAGGGACTGACGTTCGATTCCGGTGGTATTTCTATTAAACCTTCGGCAAAAATGGATGAAATGAAATTTGACATGTGCGGTTCGGCTGTTGTTTTAGGCTGTATGCATACCATCGCTACTTTAAAACCAAAGATCAATGTTGTAGCAGCTGTTTCCTCTACGGAAAACTTGAGCGGAGCCAAGGCCTACAAGCCCGGTGATATTGTGACCGCGTATAACGGCAAAACAATCGAAGTACTGAATACCGATGCGGAAGGGCGCCTTATTTTGGCCGATGCCTTAAGCTACGTGAGTAAACATTATGATCCTGCGTTTATTTTTGACTTTGCCACACTGACAGGTGCTGTGCTCGTTGCTTTGGGACATATAGCTACAGGAATCATGGGTACAGATGAAAAACTCATAGAAAAAGTGAAAAAGTCCTCAGTAAAGACTGGCGAAAAGGTCTGGGAATTTCCCCTTTGGGAAGAATATTGCAAACAGGTTCAATCCAAGATTGCCGATGTAAAAAATATGGGTGCACCCATGCAGGCCGGGTCTATTGCGGGTGGAGCATTTCTCAAAGAGTTTGTTGGCGAAGGTATCCCCTGGTGCCACTTCGACATAGCGGGGACAGCTTGGGGTGAAAAAGAAAAATCCTATGGTCCTAAAGCAGGTGCCACTGGGAATGTAATTCGTCTTGTTTTAGATTTTATGGGAGTGTAGTTGACGAACAGTAGCCCCACAAGGGAAGATGCATTAGCTCTTCTGTACGAATATACACAAAGCGATTCCCTGCGTAGGCATGCATTGGGTGTGGAGCAGGCTATGTGGAAGATGGCGGAAAAATATAATGGCAATTCGGATGAGTGGGGCTTAACGGGCTTACTGCACGATTTTGATTATGAAATGTACCCAACGCTAGAAGATCATCCCTACAAAGGCAACAAAATCCTGAAAGAACAGGGCTACCCGGAGTCCATTTGCAATGCCATAATGGGCCATGCCACCTATACTGGGGTCCCTCGGGATACTGATATGGCTAAAGCATTATTTGCTGTGGATGAGTTAACTGGATTTATTTTCGCTGTTACCTATGTCCGTCCTTCAAAATCCATTCTGGAAGTGCAACCAAAATCTGTGAAGAAAAAACTGAAGCAGAGATCGTTTGCTGCCAGTGTAAACAGAGATGATATTTTTCAAAGCATTGATGAATTGGATGTTGATATGACCGAACATATCCAATTCGTGATTGATGCTTTGAAAGAAAAAGCGGAAGAGTTGGGGTTAAAAGGGGATGGTCAATAATCATTTACCGGTTACAGATCGTATAATTTAGTGTAGTTTCTACTATGTCTTTCAGCACCGGATTATTGTTATTACTTCTTGGTATTGCTATTGGAGCAGTGGTCATTCTACTGATAAAACGGAATAATCTCCCGGATCAGCAGCAGATAAAAGATGCCTTTGGCAATCTTTCCAAAGAAGCCTTGGACCAGAATATCGAAACATTTATGAAGATCGCTGAAAGCAAATTTGGTGATCTTATGAAAAGCAGTAACGCCCAACTGGATGAGAAGAAGAAACTCATTGATTCAAGTCTCGAGGATCTGAAAAAACAACTTGAGGGCCTGAACAAACAGACCACAGAACTCACCGGTCAAATGGTGGAGTCGAAAAAAGGCGTTACGGAGCTGGCTGATACCACGACCCAATTACGGCAGATTTTATCAAGTTCCCAGGCGCGGGGCCAATGGGGTGAACGTATGGTGGAAGATATCCTTTCGTTTATTGGCCTTACTGAGGGGATCAACTATGAAAAGCAAAGCCAGGAAGGTACTGATCGTCCGGATTTCAAATTTATCCTTCCTGATGGAAAACACATTAACATGGACGTGAAATTTCCTTTAAGTCATTATGAGAATTTCTTGGCTTCGGATAATGAAACAGAACAGGAAAATGAAAAGAAGGCATTTCTGAAAGATGTTCGTAATCATGTGAAAGCAATCTCCGGCCGATCATATATTGATACAAATGCGGGGACAGTAGATTATGTTTTGATGTTTATTCCTAACGAAAGTATTTACTCCTTTTTAAACCAGGAAGATCATAAGTTAATTGATTTTTCACTGGGGAAAAAGATTTTACTATGTTCTCCCGTCACATTATATGCAATTCTATCATTGATTCGGTCGGCCGTAGTCAATTTTCATATGGAGCAAAAAGCAGGTGAAGTACAGAAACTGGTGGTCACCTTTCGTGAACAATGGATAAAATTTACAGATAAACTGGATGCTTTAGGCAAAACACTCGTAACTGTTGCTACCCATTATGAAACATTAACAGGACCACGGCGTAATGCTCTTGAAAAACCCATGGAAAAAATTACTGAACTGCAAATGGGGCAGAGTGAAGATGTCAAACAGATTGAGGATGAAGATGAATAGGATTGGAAATCTTTTATGTATAACTGGATTTCTGGTTGGCTGGAATTGTGTGGGCCCTCCAGACCCAGATCATGGACTCGTGGAGAACTTTCCTGTTGTCATCAATACTCCAAATACATTTAGTTTTATTTTACGGGGAGAGGATTATTCTTTCGAGGAGGATTACGCATTAAACCTTGTGGTAGATACTACGGATAAGGTGGTCACCACATTTGTTGTGAGTGATTTTGTGGGTAATGATACCACAGTAATACGGATTAACCAGGATTCCAGTATGGTATGGGAAATATATTCATTTTGGTCCAATAAGGAAGTCATTGAAGAAACTGTAATTGATAATGTCTTTTCCCCACCTCCTGATTCAATTTTCTTTACAGGTACTAAATTTACAGGGGTACTAGAGTTTATTTTATCAAAAATTGAACCATAGTTAGTTGTAAGATCATTATCTAATTTTCCCAGGCTGGACAGATAAGATGCTTATAATCACACCAGTCACAATGTTTTCCGGGTTCCACTTCAAATTCTTTCCTTCGAATACTTGCTGCTACTTTATTGATCTTTTCCTCCGTTTTTTCCAATTCGTCAGCTGTAAATGAATGAGATCGAATGGGCTTTTCTTCATCTCTTAAAAAATGCAATGAAGCGCTTGTAGGTATTCCTCCAAACTTCTCTGAATCCGATTGTTTCAGATACATACTGTAAACAGCCAGCTGCAGATTTGACTTAGCTGGAGTTGAGGATTTGCTGGTTTTATAATCCACGATATGAACTCCATTTTCATCTTTATCGATGCGGTCAATGGCACCATTTATTGTGATATCATCTAAATCAAATGAGAATCTTTCTTCCCGCGCAATGACATTTGGTGGATTGTCATTTATTAATTCTGCATAACGAGAAAGCATTTCCTGACCCTGATCAAAAAACTTCTCTTCACGAACTGTATAATCAAATTCACCTTTTTTCCACTCTTCTTCTAATAATTTAACAATCCGATCTTTTGTCAATTCTTTACCAGACTCATGAAATCTCTGCAGGACGAAGTGGATGATGTTTCCAAATACTAACTGAGGTTTACTGGCTGTTTGTGGAATGCCATCGATTCGGCCGAACCGATATTTCAACGGGCATTGTTCATAGGTTTCAATGGCACTAGCGGAGAGATATAATTTATCGTTGATGGTGGGCTCAAAATCCTGTTCTAACTCTTGAACCAACTTTTTTTCCCAATCGCTGGAGCCCAGTTCTAAATCATCACCATCTTCAGAATGATATATAACTTCCAGTGCGTTTGCCAAATCGTGCACTTTATCAAATTGCTCGCTGGCCAAGGCTTTTTGTATTTTTTGTTCGTATTTAATACGCAAATCCGAATATGACTTCTTGTTTGTATTGACGTCCTGCATAACGGTTTCCTCCATGATATTTTCAGGTAATTCTTTGACAAATCTTGAGGTGGCTTTTCTAGGTGCCAACAAATACAATTGTTCTTTTGCACGTGTAACAGCCACATAAAACAAGCGGCGTTCTTCCTCTATATGATGATCTTTAGGGGTAATGTGAGACGATTTTTCATAGGACAACCATTCATCAGGCGGACGGGAAACCATTACCCTTGACCTAAAGTTCAGCGGAAAACTTCCTGAGCGTAGAAAGGGCAGAAACACAATGGGATATTCACCGCCTTTTACGCTATGGATCGTTGATACTCTTACACCATTGAGTTGTTTGTATTCTTTCGGGATGATTGTCTGTAATCCACCGGAAATCATAACAGCTTCCAGATATATATTGAAAGCACTCAAGCCATGATCTTTTGGATTACGTCTTGAAAAGTTTTGAGCACGTTTCAGAAAATCACCCACGTTCAGAATGGCAAGACGATCATCCAGAGTGTATTGGTGATGATATGGCCTTAAAAGATGCGTTTTTACACAAATCTCCCAGACCATCTCTCCGGAAGATTTCTTTTGAATAATTTTCTGGAAGAATTCAATGTCATCCAGTAATTCCCTGAGGTGGGGAAATTCCTCAATGAAATTTTGACCGGCATTGATCAATTTGAGACGAGGAGTCTCATCCCGGCTCTGCCATTTATTAAAAAGAATGTGAGCCGTTTCTGATCCACAGCGCTTTTCAATGAGCCGAAATAAGGCATTGTCCTGGTATTTTCCATTGGCGATTACCTGGCACCATGATACCAGGTCCAACACAGCAGTGATACTGAAATATTTTGGAATCCGTGCCTGGACAGGAATCCCAGACTTTAACAATGCTTTTGCAACGGCGTTTACCTGGGAGTGAGTTCGGCACAAAACAGCAATGTCTTTATTGTCCATTCCGTTGTTAAGCAGCTTCGAAATATTATAGTCTAGAAAAGCCAGCTGCTCATTTTTTTCACCCCAGAACAATTTGGGTTTTAAGCCATCTTTACCATTTTTTGAGAATAAATTTGTATCTTCCCGCTCTGTATTATTTTTTATGGATGCATTAGCAAGATCCAGGATGGATTGAGTAGAACGAAAATTAGCTTCAAGTGCTATAGGTTCACCTCCGAACCGTTTTTTGAATTCAGAAATATTATATGAGTTAGCACCTCTGAAACTGTATATGGTCTGGTCTTCATCACCAACGACAGTGATCTGATGGTGATTTTTTGCAATAAGCCCAATGATTTCATTTAAGGCAAAATTATTGTCCTGGAATTCATCGATGATCACATGCTGATATTTTTCCTGAACTGCCTGTAATACAGTATCATTCCTCTTGAGTAGGATATAGGCTTGCAAAATCATGTCGCCATAATCCACCACTTTTATGTCCTGTTTCCACTGCTGGAATAATGGAAAGATGCGTTTCAGGTCATTTAATTGAGCAGCAGTTTCAGGGGGAAATCCATTTTCTGTAATCCCGGGTGTTTTTTGCTTATCAATTTCCAAGAGTTCATCCCGGGATCGATTGAAAAACGGAATAAAACTTTCTATGACAGCCCGCTGGGGATTTAATGGAAATTCGTCTGACTCAAAAGGACCAAGGTCATCAAAGCGTTTCAAAAGCATGTGGATTGCTTCACTCTCTTCCAAAAGGGCTGGAAGCTTTTCTGAACTGAAATCACGAAATAACTGGTAGCAGAACGAATGAAATGTTCCAACTGTCATGGCATGGGCAGATTTACCTGCTTTGTTTAAAATACGCTCTTTTAATTCCTGGGCTGCTTTTTCTGTATAAGTGATTGTCAGAATAGTTGCAGGGTTTACGTTGTAATGTTCAATAAGATATACAATCCGGTGCTCAAGTGTAAACGTTTTGCCAGTTCCTGCACCGGCCAGGATCATCAAAGGGGAGGGGGGATGAATTATAGCCTGTTCCTGGGAAGGGGTAGCTAAAATATCTCCCTGGTTATAATTCATAGGTGAAAATTAGACACAAGACATGAAATAATAGAATGAAGAAAATTGAATATGAATTATTTATTGATTATTTTTTTATTTCCACAGTGTAGATTTATTTTTTAACCTTTTAACCATT
The DNA here is from genome assembly GCA_003535775.1 of Fidelibacterota bacterium. Classification (GTDB taxonomy): domain Bacteria; phylum Fidelibacterota; class Marinisomatia; order Marinisomatales; family UBA8229; genus UBA8229. The sequence goes on from DPYO01000232.1 coordinate 18,263, forward strand.
ACTGCGTCAAATATGATAGTTATGTATGAAAAAAGACTATGAACTCATCAAAAACTTTCAAAGTGGCAGTCAAACTGCATTTAATGAGCTGGCCACAAAACATTTGGATAATGTGTACCAATTTTTTCTTAAGTATACAAACAATCCTATGGAAGCTGAAGATCTTACTCAAGATGTATTTATTAAACTTTACAAATCACTTAAACGCTTTCGATTTGAAGCAGAATTTAAAACATACCTTTTTCGAATTAACCTTAATACGGCTCATTCATTTATTCAAAGAAATAGATGGAGAAGTATGCTCCACCTTGATGAGGTACCTGACTCAGGGGAAAAGGATAAAAACCTGGAGACAGGATGGACAAAGACAGATGTATGGAATAGTGTGTCAAGACTTCCAAAACAACAGCGTATGATAGTAATGATGAGGATATCCCAGGAATTACCGTATAAAAATATTGGTGCTATACTTAAGATAAGCGAAAATTCTGCCAAAGTGAACTATCATCACGGAATGAAAAAATTAAAAAAGTGGCTTGGAGATTCCAATGAAGTTTAAACAGAAAATAAAACAACTTATGGCTGAAACTGATTTTATCGATGATAAAAATAAATTTCTTGATGCATTACATT
>DPYO01000160.1:0-1249 GCA_003535775.1 Fidelibacterota bacterium
GGCCCAAGTGCTAAAAGAACAACCAAAAGAAAATAAATTATTCTCAATTCAACTAAAAAAAATAAATTCATCATTATTCGGTGGGTATTGAATACTAGGCTGGAAGATTCTTAAGATTCGTATCAATATTTCTAAATATACCACCGTCTGCCAAATGAATGGTAGAAGTGGGGAATGCCGGTTCCGCCCCATTATTTTCAACAATTTTCAGGACCTTTAAAAGGATGTCCTCCTTAATGGCATGGTACTTTTCCCAATTTGTCGTTTTGGTGAAGGTATAGATGAAAAAATCAAGGGAGGAGGGGGCAAAACTATTGAAATTGACCATCAAGGTTTTACCGGTATCGATTTCAGGGTGACCTTTTAACATTTCCTCAACCTGTTTCGTGATCATTTGCATTTTGTCTGCGTCATCATAGCGAATTCCGATAGTTTCCTTGATTCTCCGGTTCTGCATGCGTGAAGGATTTTCCACCGCGATTTGCGAAAAAACTCCATTGGGAATATACAGCGGGCGCTTGTCAAAGGTTCGTATCAAAGTGACTCTCCAGCCTATTTTCTCGACAACACCTTCAATTTCACGATCGGGCGACCGTACCCAATCCCCTACCTTGAAAGGTCGGTCCATATATATAAAGAGTCCTCCGAAGAAATTTGACAGCAGGTCTTTGGCTGCAAAGCCCACGGCTATACCGCCGACACCCCCAAAAGCCAGGACGCCGGAAATGCTGAACCCGAGTGTTTGCAGTATCATTAATGCGGCTGTGATGAAAATGGATATGCGGGCCAGTTTTGATATGGCATCCAGCGTCGTTGGGTCGATATCTTTTTCGGCCGTCAGATAATTTTTTTCAGTATGTTGGATGACGAGAACTAAAAACCAGGCCAGGGCGGCAATAATAACTGCATCGCGTAAGGGGATGAAGGCTTCCAGAATCACTGCTCCGGTAGCATTCTGGATAATTTCGCTGGTGAAGGCGATTCCAGTTATCCAGATAATGGCACTTAGGGGACGGGGAATGGATAGCAGGATGGCGTCATCCAATTTATTCCGGGTGCTTTCCGCTTTTTTGGATAAGGTTCTAAAAATTTTCTTCTGGAACAAATTCATAAGCAATGCCACGAACATGACCAGAAAAGCCTGAAGTATATATACGTTTTCCTGAATTAGCAGTTGATCGAATCCCGCCATTGGTTTTCTTTCCTTTAAATCCTCGTTGACGTTGAAAATATCATATTTCAATGGGTT
>DPYO01000160.1:1639-2615 GCA_003535775.1 Fidelibacterota bacterium
AAACTTTTGCGGAGAGTTGTTAAGATGGATCCGGTGAGTGCATACATGGTAAAGACGATAAGGGATATTGACGCGGAGTCCTCTGTAAAGGATGCGGCGGAAAAGTTAGATAATAAATCTTGAGCAGCAAAACCTACCGCGATTCCACCCATACCACCAAAGGCCATGAGACCGGAAATACTTAGGCCTAAAGTCTGCAATAAGGTTAATCCTCCCGCAATGGAAACCACCAAGTAACCAAGCTTAGCCAAAGCATGGATGGTTGTCTGATCAGAAACCTCCGAATGAATTAGAATATTTTGTTCTGCCTTATTGATTAATCCAATAGCAAAAACAAATAAACATAAAATTATTCCTATTTCCCTCGCCGGATCAAAAAGCTCATAAAAAAGCATCTTTTGCGTAGCCCTTTGAATGATATCTGCAACGTAAGAAAAACTAGATATCCAAATGATAATGCTGATAGGTTTGGGCAGAGCACCCAGCACCACATCGTCCCATATCGTTTTCGTGCGTTTAGCCTTTTCTTTAAGTGCAAATAACGTTTTTCGTTGGAACAAATCCAACAAGAAAGCAACGAAAAGAACCAGGCTAGATTCGACAACATAAAAAGATTCTGCTTGAGAAACATAATTCAAAAAATCAGTGGTAAGGTTTTGTGTGAATTCAATCATGGGTGGGGTACCTCAAACCAAGCGAAGAAAAGTCAAATTGAAAAAATAAGAAAATTAAAACAGGCGCATAATAGCACGATTTATAACAATCCTTTGATTTATATAATATTACTTGATAGATTTAAAAATTTCTTTAGAATGCTTTGATTTGCTTCAAACTCAGATATAGGTAATTAGAAATCGATCGTTCGGTACCATTAATTTAAATCGTAACCGTTATTAGCAACCATAAACAAGGCACTTAAATGATCTCTATCGAAGCACTAAGTAAAGACAATTATCAAAAGTACGAAGATTTTAGT
>DPYO01000097.1:0-1143 GCA_003535775.1 Fidelibacterota bacterium
CTGAAATTAAGGAATAAAGGTAAAAATGGCAGGTAATAGCAAGCGCACGATTATTCAACTAGAGAGTACAGCTGGTACAGGATATCGTTATACGGTCACGAAAAGTAAGCGTTTACATCCGGATCGGGTAGAATATAAAAAATATGATCCTGTTGTTCGGAAACATGTGCTTTTCAAGGAAACTAAGTAATACCAACTTATAAAATAAATAATTTTGTGAATTACTACTCATCTAAGGTTTGTACTGAATTAATTAGGAGTGTAGCTCAATTGGTAGAGCACCGGTCTCCAAAACCGGGGGTTGCGGGTTCGATCCCTGCCACTCCTGCGGAGTTTAAAATTACAATGTATGGATCTCGCCTTGCATGGTAAAGAAACTTAAATCTTTTATTTCAGATGTTGATTTTGAAATGAAAAAAGTTTCTTGGCCGACATGGGAGGAATTAAGAGGTTCAACTTACGTTGTGCTAACACTCACATTTATTTTAGGTCTTTATCTTTTTTTTGCTGATTTAATACTATCAAAAATTTTGAGTGTTTTACTATAATGGATTGGTATTCATTAAGAGTTATATCTGGAAAGGAAAAAAAGATTCGGGATTCATTATTACTTGAAGTAGAACGTGAAGGATATAGCGCGAAGGTTGACCAAGTATTTGTTCCATCGGAGAATATCGTGGAAATGCGCGATGGTAAAAAAAGGGTAAGAAATAAAGTATTTTTCCCGGGATACCTGCTTATAAATATGGATATGGATAAAGAAACAAAGTATATGATAGAAAATATATCCGGGGTGATGAGTTTTGTCGGACCGCAAGGTGAGCCTCAAGCGCTGAAACAAGAAGAGATAAATCGGATACTTGGCATTGTTGAGGGATCAAAGGGAAAAGAGGTTGTGAAGTCACTTTTTATAGTTGGTGATCACGTTAAGGTCACGGATGGTCCTTTTTTAGATTTTTCAGGTTTTGTTAAAGAAGTCAATGATGAGAAGCAAAAATTAAAGGTTTCTGTAAGCATTTTCGGAAGACCTACACCAGTTGAATTGAATTATTTGCAAGTAGAAAAAGAGAAATAAACAATGCCACCAAAAAAGGAAATTGGTTTTATAAAACTGCAGATACCTGCCGGACAGGCTAATCCTGC
>DPYO01000097.1:1521-2104 GCA_003535775.1 Fidelibacterota bacterium
TGTAAAGCGTTTAACGAACAAAATAAAGACCAAATGGGAATGATTATACCAGTTGAAATCACAGTATTTTCTGATCGTAGTTTTACTTTTATAACAAAAACACCGCCTGCAGCTATATTACTTAAAAAGGCTGCAGGATTAGATAAAGGGTCGGGTGAGCCAAATAAAGAAAAAGTAGGATCAGTATCTGAAAATGATCTTGCCAAGATTGCTGAAACAAAAATGCAGGATTTAAATGCAAATACAATTGAAAAAGCCGTGGAAATGATTCGAGGTACGGCCAGAAGTATGGGTATTGAGGTTAGTTAGCTTATATGAAATTGACTAAAAACGACAAATCAATCGCTGAAATATTAGACCGGCAAAAAGAATATTCACTTGAAGATGCAGTCTCTTTAGTTAAGGAACTGAAATATGGACAATTTGATGAATCAGTTGATATTGCGATAAATATGGGTGTTGACCCTCGTCATGCAGACCAAAATATTCGAGTAACCACTAGCCTTCCTAATGGAACTGGGCGTGAAGTTACGGTGCTAGTTTTAGCTCGTGGTCCAAAGGAAAAAGAAGCGAAAGAAGCAGG
>DPYO01000097.1:2499-2784 GCA_003535775.1 Fidelibacterota bacterium
ATTGATAAAGTTGTAGCTACCCCTGATATGATGCCGGCACTTGGAAAATTGGGAAAAATTCTTGGCCCCAAAGGATTAATGCCTAATCCCAAAAGTGGCACAGTGACTATGGATATAGCCAAGGCGGTTGGGGAATTGAAAACTGGGAGAGTAGAGCTAAGAGTAGAAAAAAATGGGATCATCCATACCAGCTGTGGGAAAACGTCATTTAATGAGAAAGATTTAATTGAAAATATTCGAATTATTTATAATACTATCATAAAAGCGAGACCAGCATCCGCGAAG
>DPYO01000033.1:0-6497 GCA_003535775.1 Fidelibacterota bacterium
AAAAGACGGCTGTTTATTACAGCCGTTTTTTGTATATAGATTGTATAAAATGAATAAAGATCAGATACTTAAATTACTTAAAACTGTTTCCTATCCGGGCTTTACTCGTGATATAGTTTCATTTGGTATAGTAGAACATATACAAGTGGATAAAAAGAATGTTAATGTAGTTCTAAAGGTTGCCGCTGCTGAAGATAAGCGTAAAACAATTCTTAATGCAGTCCGTAAAGCATTGGAAGATAGCGGAGCATTTGAAAAAGTTAATGTTACTTTGGTTACAAAAGTTTCTAATCAGCCATCTTCTGGTCCGGATGAAGGTATCCAACCAAATCAATCCATACCTGGAGTTAAATATGTGATTGCTGTGGCAAGTGGAAAGGGAGGAGTCGGAAAATCCACAGTAGCAGCAAATATCGCGGCTGCGTTGTGTGAAAAATCTATTAAGGTTGGATTGCTTGATTTAGATATTTATGGACCTTCTCTTCCAATTATACTTGGGTTAAAGGAACAACCTAAACTCACACAAGAACGTAAATTAATTCCGTTGGATTTTCGTGGAATGAAAGTGATGAGTTTTGGTTTTCTCAGTGGGGATGACAGTCCTGCAATATGGCGCGGTCCTTTGGTGGCACGAATGACAGAACAGTTTTTCAGAGATGTAGTATGGGGAGAGTTGGATTATCTTGTCTTGGATCTTCCTCCAGGGACCGGCGATGTTCAGCTAACTCTGACCCAAAAGATCAAAATCAGCGGCGCTGTTATTGTTACTACACCCCAGGATATTGCTCTGGCGGATGTGAGAAAGGGTGCAAATATGTTTCGAAAAGTACAAGCTCCTATACTTGGAGTAATTGAAAATATGTCGGGACTTCGACTTGAGGGTAAGGTTTTAGATTCTAAAGGGACTCCTTTTACAAATGGACTCATTCATGTCTCAGGTGAGAAATCAAAACCCTTAAATGAAAAGGGGGAGTTTAACCTTTTATTGGATTTGTTTAAAACAGGAGGGGGCGCAAAGGAAAGCCAACGGCTTGGTGTTCCCCTGCTTGGTACTATCCCGATCTCACGTGAAATAATGGAAGCCACGGATGCTGGGGTACCAATCGTTTTTCAGAAACCCAATTCGTTTTTTAGCAAGAAATACCGTGACATTGCAGAGCGAATAATGGAATCTATATAGCCGATTATTAGTAAGTTTTTTCATTATTTTAAAAAGAGTAATAAGTTAATCTTGTAGTATAAATTGGGAACAGAATACTATCTTTTGTGTTAAATATGAAACAAATAAGGAGCGATGTAACAGGGTAATTATAAATTGATGGGAAATAAGAAGATGCGCATCCTTTTTATTTTCTTTTCTGAATGAAAACACACAAGTTAAAAGAAGAAATTATACAGAAGGAAGCCCTACCCCGCCATATTGCCATTATTATGGATGGTAATGGACGATGGGCAAAGGAACGGTCATTGCCTCGGGCAGCCGGTCATAAGGAAGGGATTAATTCCGTTCGGGAAGTGACCCGTGTTTGCGGGGAAATCGGTGTGGAATATCTAACACTTTATACGTTTTCAGCCGAGAACTGGAATCGTCCTTCCAAAGAGGTTTCTGCCTTAATGACACTTTTAATGAGCACCCTTCGTGTTGAGGTAAGAAAGCTACATAATAATAATGTTAAATTAACTACCATAGGAGCTATTGAGAAATTATCAAAAGATACCCGCAAAACAATTGAAGAAGGTATAAAACTGACAAAAAACAATACAGGGCTAAATTTAATTCTGGCTTTAAATTATGGAAGCCGTCAAGAAATCCTTAATGCTATAAAGGAAATTGCACATGAAGTACATAAGGGTGAGATTCTACCGGAAAGCATTAATATGGACACAGTAATGTCACACTATTATACTGTCGGGGTTCCCGACCCGGATCTTTTGATTCGTACTGGTGGAGAATTCAGGCTCAGTAACTTCCTATTATGGCAGATCGCTTATTCGGAAATATATGTTTATCCATCCTATTGGCCTAGTTTTCGTGAGAAAGAGTTGCTTGAAACTATTCATGAGTTTCAGTTACGTGAACGGCGGTTTGGGAACGTTGGCTAACAATTATTGAGTAATTCATAAAAATGATTAATAAATTGTTATTTTCTCTTTTCTTAGTAATGACTATATCCTTTTCACAAAGTCCACAGGAAATAAAATTGTTAAGCGTAGAAGTTAATGGAAACGTACTTGCAACTGATGATATGATTCGTTATACGGCAGGTTTAAGAGTAGGAAGAATAATAAAATCGGGCGATTTTTCCCGAAGTGTAAAGAGGCTCTGGAACTTGGGAATGTTTAAAAATGTGCAGATTATACTGAATGATGAAACTCCGGAGGGAATCTCGATCACTATTCTGGTTGAAGAAAACCCCATAGTGGGAGCAATCCGATATGAGGGGAATAAGAAAATCAAAGACAGTAAATTTGAGGAGGAAATCAAATTAATAATAGGCCAACGAATTAAACCACATTTAATAAAAGAAACTATTCAGAAAATCAAGGATTTATACTTAGAGGAAGGCTTTCTTTTGGCAAAAATAAATGGGGAGATTGTAGAAACCACAGTGGACAATCTAAAAAATAAGAAGGCAAAAGATATTACAAAGGATATAGTATTTTATATCACAGAAAATAAGAAGGTTAAAATAGGTAAAATTATTTTTGAAGGGAATCACGCTTTCTCCGATCGTCGCCTTCGAAAAGTATTAAAAGAAACAAAACAACAGAGATGGTATCTGTTTTGGAGATCTTATTTTGATAAAAATAAGTATAGTGAAGATAAGGAAAGTCTTGTTGCGTTTTATCGAAATAAAGGATACCGTGATCTTATTATTTCATCCGATTCAATCAGTTACAGAAAAAATAAACGTAGAATGAATCTCCATCTACAAATTTTTGAAGGTCCGCGTTATAAATATGGTCAATTTTCTTTAGAGGGAAATATCCTTTATTCTGATGATGAACTCAAACGTAGGCTGGGTTTATCTGTTGGTGATTATTTTAATGAAGAAGAGTTTAACAGTGCTGTGTACGAAAGAATGCAGGGACTGTATATGGATCGGGGATATATTTACAGCCAAATTGAGACTCAAATGACACCAGTCGGAGAAGATTCTCTGGATGTTCATTTTGTGATTATTGAAAATAAAAAAGTGTATGTACGCAATATTTTGATTTCTGGGAATACAAAAACACGAGAAAATGTGGTGCGAAGGGAATTAAAAATTTTTCCAGGTGATATTTTTAACAGAAACAAACTCATACGCAGTCAACGGGAAGTATGGATTCTTAATTATTTTTCAAATGTGATTCCCGATGTAATTCGAGTAGATGAAGACGAGGTTGACTTAGATGTCTCAGTTGAAGAAAAATCTGCTGATAGGGCACAAGCAAATATTGGTTTTACAGGTGAATATGGAATAACAGGAGGAGGAGGAGTGGAGTTTAATAATTTCAGAGGACTCGGACAGCGGCTTAACCTCAGTTTTAATACAGGCACCAATTATTCTGTATATCAAACCCCCTCAAAATATCGTTCTGTTAGCCTAAGCTTCACAGATCCAATGGTTATGGACACACCAAATCTTGTTGGATTTTCTGTGTTTTATACCTTTCGGGGAGCTGCGACAAACTATTCATTCCCACTAGATTTTTCAATGTTTGGAGGGAGCCTTAGTTGGGGACGACGCTTTAGGTGGCCTGATGATTTTTTCAGGGGACATTGGGTGCTAAGAGGCGTACAAAAAGAGTATAGTGCTGAGAGCTCGACTTCTACAGATCTTGGTCCTTATGAAAATCTTTTGGGGAAAATATCTCAGGGATTTAACATAACACAAGTAATTACAAGAGATAGTCGTAATAGACCTGAGTTTACAACATCTGGATCTAGGTTTTCACTGGAAACTACAATATCTGGTGGTCCATTAGGGGGAAATGAAGACTTTCATAAACATGTGTTGAATTTGGAATGGTTTACCCCTACATTCTGGAAATTTGTTTTGATGAGTTCTATTAAATTGGGTGCTATTAAGCCATTGCAATCAAATAATGAAGAATTATCTATTGTCCCGTTTGATGAAAAATTTATTATGGGAGGCAATGGAATACCCTATGGAAACATGCTCCGCGGGTATCCCGACAATTCTATTGGTCCACTGACAACAAGCGGTCGTCCTATTGGAGGAAGTGCAATGATAAAGTTTACGTCAGAATTTCGCATTCCATTTTCTGAAAATCCTGTTGTATATGGCTTGGTATTTGGTGAGATGGGCAATGTGTGGGACACACTAGATATGACCGAACCATTTGGACTTACCAGAACAGGGCCGCTATCATTAAAACGTAGTGCAGGTGTTGGTTTTCGTTTCTTTATGCCAATGCTTGGTATGCTTGGATTTGATATGGGATATGGATTTGATGATATAATAGGGATAGGCAAGCCTCAAGGCTGGACCTATACAATAACCTTTGGTCAACCCTTTTAACTTTAAAGGAGGTAATGTGTTTAAAAAATTAAACCCATCGATAGTGTTAGCGTCTTTAATTCTTCTACCGGTTTTTGTTAAGGGAGAAATAAAAGTTGGTTTTGTTCAATCTGACCGTATTCGGATGGAATATGAGGATTTCAAAGAAGCTGAGTCTCAATTACAACTTGAATTTCAGAAGGTACAATTTGAGTATCAGGAAATGCTATCGCAGTTAGACAGTTTAAAAGAAACCTATGAAACTCAACGATTGATGAGCTCGCCGGAGTGGCGAAGGGAAAAAGAGCAAGAAATCTCAGAATCTGAAAGCAGGATTCAGACCTTCCAAGCAATAAAAGTTGGGCCTGAAGGTGAGTTATACAAACGCCAAACTCAAATGGAATATGAGTTGTTATCAAAGGTAAAAAAAGCAGTTGATGATGTTGCCATATCAAAGGGTTTTGATTTCATATTTGATGGATCTGTTTCTCTTCTTTATGGGAAAGCTACTTTTGATGTCACTGATGATGTTTTGCATGAATTAAGGAAATAGTCTAATAAAGTGACAGAAAAAAGACAGTGGACGTTGGTGAGTAAATTAATAACCTTTTTATTCATTAATAACATTGCCTGCCTTGGGTGAACTGGCTGATTTGGTTTCTGGAACGATTTCTGGAAATTCGAATATAAAGATTGATGGTGTTTCTGAGATTCAAAACGGAAAATCAGGAACCATCACTTTTTTTGATAATCCCAGATACAGGGAATATATTTCAGAAACAAAAGCATCTGCCATAGTGGTTTCAAACGAAGCCTTTTTAAATGGGAAAAACGGAATCGTTGTTAATAACCCTCAACTCGCTATCGCAAAGATTTTATCTTTTTTTCAGGAGAAACCGGATAATTTAACAGGTGTTCATCCTACTGCCATTATTCATAAATCAGCAGAGATAGGCGAGGAAGTTACCATAGGTGCCTTTGCAGTGATAGATTCGAAGGTAAAAATTGGAGATAGATGTATTTTAGGGCACCACGTTTCGATTGGAAGTAAATCACAAATTGGTGAAGATGGTCTACTATATCCTTATGTGAATATTTATCAGGATTGTGTCGTTGGTTGTAACGTGATTATACATAGCGGTACTGTAATTGGCAGTGATGGTTTTGGTTTTGTAACAGAAAAAGATTTTCATTATAAAATACCCCAGAATGGTCGTGTTATTATTGGTCAGGATGTAGAAATTGGAGCAAATTGTGCTATTGATAGGGGCACCATAGGGGAAACAAAAATAGAGGATAATACGAAAATGGACAATCTTGTTCATATTGCTCATAACGTAAAAATTGGTAAAGGGTGTCTTATTACTGCTGGCGTAGGAATTGCCGGAAGCGTCGAGGTTGGTGATTACTGTATTTTTGCTGGCCACTCTTCGGTTGCACCCCATTTAAAACTAGGTTCACGAACAGTTCTTGCCGCAAACGCAGGTGCGACGAAATCTCTTGCTGGAGGAAAGGTTTACGCAGGAATGCCTGCGAGGGAAATAAAAGAACAGAACAAGCGGGATGCAGTTTTAACAGAAATAAATATTTTAAAAAAACGTATGGAAAAATTAGGAGAAAAAGTACCAAATTGAAGTCATTATGAAAAGAAAGCAACAAACAATATCTCGTCCTGCTTCCTGTAAGGGAATTGGACTCCATACCGGGGTTGAGTCTACCATTACCTTTAAACCTGCACCAGAAGATTATGGAATACGTTTTATTCGGACTGATATTAAAAATTGTCCTGAGATCAAAGCAGATATTGATCATGTAGTGGATATCTCCCGTGGAACAACCATAGAGGAGAAAAAAGTGAAAATTAATACAGTTGAACATGCTCTTGCCGCAGTGAGTGGATTACGGATTGACAATGTGTTGATAGAATTAACCAGCAAAGAACCCCCAGTGATGGATGGGAGCGCAAAAGATTTTGTGGAAGCGCTCTTG
>DPYO01000033.1:6874-13315 GCA_003535775.1 Fidelibacterota bacterium
AGGGCTGTAAACTATACCGATCCCTACCGTGATATCGATATTCATGTTATTCCTTCCGATCGTTTCCGCGTGACCTTTATGGTAGAATATCCCCTTCCTTCATTGGGGACTCAGTATGAAGCTATTTATAATATGGCCGAAGATTTTGCTGTAGAGGTAGCTCCAGCACGTACCTTTTGTTTTCTTAGTGAAGTAGAAATGCTCAAAGAAAATGGATTGATTAAGGGAGGTTCCCTTGACAATGCGGTTGTTTTGATTGACAAACTTCTTGATCGCTCTGAGATTAATCGTTTACGAGATCTCTTTGGTATTGAAGAAAATATTATTACTGGAGCCAATGGGATTTTGAATGGAAGAATACTTCGTTTTCGAAATGAGCCCGTTCGACACAAAACGTTGGATTTGATTGGAGATTTAGCTCTATTAGGAATTCCGATTAAGGGACATGTTACTGCAGCAAGAGCTGGTCATGCGAGTAATGTAGAATTTGTTAAAACATTAAAACGGGAATATTTTCAAGAAATAAAAGACTTGAGTTATAATTAAATAATGGGAGAATTACGAAAGAAAACGCATTTTGAAATTCAAGATATTATCAAAATCTTACCCCACCGTTATCCTTTTATTTTAATTGATCGAATTGATGAAATAATTCCAGGGAAATCTTTGACAGCGATTAAAAATGTAACGGTAAATGAACCATTTTTTCAGGGTCATTTTCCATCCCAGCCTGTAATGCCAGGGGTTCTCACTCTGGAAAGCATGTCCCAGGCAGGAGCGTTTTTAGTACTTAGTTATGTAGAAGATCCACTGAAAAAAAATATGTTTTTTTCAGGCGCTGATAATGTTCGATTTCGAAAACTAATTGTTCCAGGGAATCAGCTATATATTCATATGAATCTGGTTAAACAGAAACTAAATATTTGTAAGTTTGATGGTAAATGTTACGTGGATAATAATTTAGTCGCAGAAGCTAAGTTGACTGCAAATATTGTAGACCGAGCTGGAAATTAAATATTTCAACGGAGATACACCCAACTGCCCTAGTTAGTAAAAAAGCTGAATTAGGGGAAAGAGTTTCTATAGGTCCTTATTCTATTGTTGAAAGTGATGTAAAGGTAGGAAGTGGGACATCAGTTGGAAATTTTACCACTATAAAGCCAGGAACTACAATTGGTGAAAATTGTCAGGTTTTTCATAATTGTACAATTGGTGAAATCCCTCAGGATCTTAAATATGCTGGCGAAAATACATTTGTACAGATTGGGGACAATGTAACAATTCGTGAATCCGTAACAATCAACAAGGGAACTGCCGCCCACGGAACTACAGAAATAGGAAGCAATGTACTCTTGATGGGTTATGTTCATGTCGCACATGATTGTATTATTGGGAATAATGTTATTTTTGCAAATCTTGTAACACTTGGTGGGCATGTTGAAGTGAATGAAGGGGCTTCGATAGGAGGTGGAGTTGTGATCCATCAGTTTTGTAAAGTTGGTTCTCATGTGTTTGTTGGGGGTGGATATAGAATTGTACAGGATGTTCCTCCTTTTATCCGCGCAGCAAAAGATCCATTAGAATACTCTGGTATTAATAGTATAGGTTTACAGAGGAGGGGATTTTCTCAGAAAGAAAGAAACACCATTAAAAAATTCTATCGGTATTACTTCCGCTCAGAGCTTACCCGAACGGCAGCTTTGGAAAAAGCGGAACATGAGTTTTCAAGTGACCCTAATATTAAAAAAATTCTTGAGTTCATTTATTCAAGTGAACGAGGGATTATTTAATATAACTGAGAAGATACTTGATTAATGAACCGGTTTATTTTTATTATTTTTTGTTTTAGTTTTTCTCACGCTCAGTGGATTTCTCTTAATCTTGATTCAGCCAACGAAACAAATCAAGTCAAAACATTTCTAACTGGTGTTTCGCTTGGTTTTGGTCATCATACCAGGGCAATTCAAGAACAACAACAACGGTTGGTTGCAGGAGTGTCATTTATTTATACTAAGAACCTGAGTAAATCGGCGTTTAATGATAATCATCTTGGTGGAATACCAATTTTTTACGGGAGAATCCTAATATCAAATAACTTATTTTTTCAAGGGAAACTTAGCGGATTTACTTCAGGAGGTCATATTAGCCAACAAATCGGCTGGGGGTTTATCTTAAATCTTTCGGATATTAATGATCACTCATCCTGGAAATTATCAACCAATTTTTCTCATGTTAAGAGCCCGGGGAATTTAAACCTTCGTGGTCTGGATGTCTTTCTTTCTAAAGAATGGAAAATCGGAAATATTTGGTGGTATTTAGGATTAGGAAAGAATTACTACAAAACCCGTATTTATTCAAATAAGGTTGGTATCCCTTCAGTGTTAGAGAGAGAAAATAACTATATTCAAATTGGGACTCAGCTTCGGTCAACATCTTATGTTTTTGTTCCACAACTTAAATATCATCCCGAAATTGTTCAGATATCCGTTGATGTTATAAGGGGATTTCATTAATGGCAAAGCGAATTTCGATATTGGGTTCAACAGGATCGATCGGGAGAAACACACTCAATGTAATTGATAGTCTGCATGGGGAAATAGAAGTGATATACATTACAGCAAGAAAGAATGCAGACGTACTTGTTCAGCAGGCATTGAAGTATAGACCTTCTGCCGTTGGGGTTATTGATAAAGAAGCAGCAAAAATTGTTGAAAACAGATTAGCTGGGGAAAAAATAAATATTCTAGCTGGTAGATCAGGATTGTTAGAGATAGCTGCAAGGGATGATGTTGATATAATGTTTAACGGCTTGGTAGGCTCTTCGGGAATGGAACCAACTTTATCAGCTTTGCACGCAGGAGTAGATGTTGCCCTTAGCAATAAAGAAAGCTTAGTGATGGCGGGTGATTTGATCAACAGGGAAAAGTTAAAAACAGGGACAACCTTATTTCCCGTGGACAGCGAACATTCAGCTATATGGCAGTGTTTGGTGGGTGAAAAATTAGATGATGTTCGTAGGATAATTCTAACGGGCAGTGGCGGACCATTTCGAAAAAGAGATTTGAACACACTCTCTGATGTAACTGTGGAAGAAGCTTTAAATCACCCAAACTGGGACATGGGGGATAAAATTACAATAGATTCCGCTACAATGATGAACAAGGGACTGGAAGTCATTGAAGCTCATTGGCTTTTTGGTTTAGAAGCAAACCAGATTGATATTATCGTTCATCCCCAGTCTATTATTCATTCTATGGTAGAGTTTAATGATAGCTCAGTAAAGGCCCAATTGGGAGTACCAGATATGAAAATTCCTATCCAATATGCCCTCACTTATCCGGATCATTATCCAGCTGATTGGGAATCCTTGGATCTGCCTGCTATCGGGGAATTAACCTTTGAGAAACCGAACCTGGAAAAGTTTCCTTGTATCCAGCTGGCATATAATGCTTTACGTGCAGGTGGTACAACCACGGCTGTTCTGAATGTTGCAAATGATAATGCAGTTTACAATTTCTTGGATGGTAAAATTAAATTTACCGATATTCATCAAATCATAGAAAAAGCCTGTGAAGACCATGAGTGGATCGAGTCTCCAAATTTGGAAGATTTGTTAAACTTGGAACTTTGGACGACAGAATTTGTAAAAAATGCCGTATAATAAATTTGACAGGAGGATTATTGTATGACCACAATTGGGGCATTTATAATAGTGTTGGGAGTTATTGTGATGGTACACGAGCTGGGTCATTTTTTTGCAGCCCGGTCCGTAGGTGTCCGTGTGGATCGTTTCTCTATTGGATTCCCACCGCGGCTTATAACAATTACGTCTGTGCCAGGCGGTTTTGAATTCAGATTGTTTTTTTATCGTAAGGATCAAGAAAGTAAGATTGCTTGGGGTCCGGTAAAGAGTTGGCGGATAAACAAATCTGGGCGAGAGGGTAGCGGAACAGAATATTGTTTGGCTATCATTCCATTAGGTGGTTATGTAAAGATGGCTGGTATGATCGATGAAAGTTTGGATGGAACGATAGAATATAAACCAGATGAACTCATGAGCAAGCCTGTATGGGCCCAGATCTGGGTAATGAGTGCTGGGGTTATTATGAATATTCTTCTTGCATTTATTATTTTTACCGGTGTGGCCTGGAACCACGGCACACCGTCATTCAACAATGAACCTGTAATCCATACTTTAGTTGATGATATGCCAGCAAAAGACGAAGGATTATTACCAGGCGACAGAATAGTATCCATTAACAAAGTTCCCATCTCTACATGGAATGAATTATCCCAAACTATTCATGCAATACCAAACACACCCATTACGCTTACTTTTCAAAGGGGTAATATTGAATATCAAAAGTCATTGACTACGAATTTCCAGATTCAGCATGTTGATGGCAGGTTGGATACGCTTGGTGCAATTGGTATTAAGCCGAAAATTATCTTTCAACCAATAGGATTTTTTGAAGCAACGCAAATGGGTGTTGTTTCAACCATAAGAGGTTTTGGCTTAATTGTTTTATCGATCAAGATGCTTGTATCCGGCGAGGCATCTGTTAGTGATTTAGGTGGACCAATTTTGATTGCTCAATTAGCAGGAGAATGGGCCCGCGCGGGCTGGATATCATTGTTGACATTTATGGCCCTCATAAGCTGTAACCTTGCCTTTATTAATTTCCTGCCTATTCCGGGATTGGATGGAGGTCACGTTTTTATCCTTCTTGCAGAATCATTGTTAGGCCGCAAGTTTACTATTAAGACCCGAATGGTCATCCAACAGATTGGTATGGCCTTATTACTATTACTAATGGTTACCGTCATGATTAATGATATCGTCCGGCTTTTTACAAATTAAAGGTCTTTAATTTCATAATCATGGTTCCATATTTTATTTTTAATATAATTTGAACTGGTATTTTATGTATATCATTACTGAACCATATTGTCATATCCCCCTCATTTTTCAGCAGTGTTTTCCCTTCTCTGAAGGGCCTGACTACCATACAATCAAATGTCCCAGCTGGAACTGAAACCTGTTCTTTCGATGTTATAATCATCTGAAATTCTGTCAAGGATTTATTATCAAATACAGTTAAATCTATTGTTTCTTCGGGGATTAATACAAGCGTCCGGAAATAATAAAACAGTGAATAGGGATCGTATAACCTACTTTGTATTGGAATTGTATCTTTATTCACAATTGCTATTGAGTGATCATACATAATTTGAGTGTGAGAAGTGAATCTGTATTTCCCCTCCCGAATATTTTTGGTCTGTTGATGAGTAAAAAATTCTTTTTCGTCTAACCACGAATCAATATTGTCTCTAATTTTATAAATCTTATCTGCTATTGGGCCAGTCTGAGCTTCATATCTCACATGATATGTAGGGAGGCTATTTATAGTATCAATTGACACAACTGTTAAAAACGCTTTCCCAGCAGGGATAAAATTAAATTTAGCTGAGTATTCTAATCTCTCGCCAACGCTGAACGGTAATTTTTCAGCCAGAGCATAGTGATAAAAAACCCCTACTATTATAATGAGGGAATAAATTTTATTTAATAGCTTCATTTTCTGATTATTTCAAAATGTGTTTCTTCCAGTTTTATTACTTTTGAGCCTTTCGATGGTGGAAGATCACCCGCATCGATCAGTAAATCAAAAGAAGATCCAAATAATTCCATAATATCATCAACTTTGTTTAATGGTGGCATACCACTATGGTTTACACTTGTCGTTGTGATCGGTTTTCCGAGTTGGCTTACCAAATCGATTCCAAAGTTATGATTTGGGATTCGAAGCCCTATTGTTTCGTCTTGTCCAGAGATTATTGGATGAACAAAACCTGTTTTTAATGGAACAATTACTGTGTTGGAACTCTGCAATTGTTCAGAAACCATTTTTTTTTGTTTGGGAGATAATTTTGAAATAGCAAATGCCATTTCCAAACTATTGATCAAGATACTTATTGGCCCTGTCCTCTTTTTAATGTGATTTAAGTTATTAATAGCCTTTTCATTAGTAGCATCCACACCAAAGCCATAAAGTGTATCTGTCGGATAAACAATGGTACCTCCGTTTTGTACAATTATTTTTGCTTCCTGAATAGCGTTTGGATCCGAAACCGAAATTCGTTTTGCAGAATAATTATTGTCCATTATTCTGAATTGATTTAGTTTTCCAACGTCGGTGCCACCAGAAATATTGTTCGGGGTGTTGTTTTATTATC
Organism: Fidelibacterota bacterium; assembly: GCA_003535775.1. Lineage (GTDB taxonomy): Bacteria > Fidelibacterota > Marinisomatia > Marinisomatales > UBA8229 > UBA8229. Next base: position 13,112 of record DPYO01000033.1, read on the forward strand.
TTTTCGAGAATTGTACTGTACCGTTGTGTTATATCCTTAACCGTATCATTTGGTTCTGAAACAACTTTTTCACAGTTTATTTCATACTTATTTGATGATTGCCAAGTGCATGTAATAAATACCATTGGAGCCCCTGTATTTTTGTGAAAATGTGCAGCACCTTTTGGTGTTGATGCCTGCTGATTCAAAAAGTTGACAAATATC
>DPYO01000081.1:0-1133 GCA_003535775.1 Fidelibacterota bacterium
AGAAACTATGGTTCCATTCTGATGATGGGAGGAAATGATTGCTATGGGGCGGGTACGTAGAGAAGCATCAAAAATCCGTTCTATTTGGAGTTCAAAATCTTCCATTCGGATATGAAAGACAGACCGGGGCACAGTGTTAGCCATAAAAGTGCGAAATGAGGATATCTAATTATTGACATTCATCCGTTGTTTGTGTCAGGCAAAACGGACGTTCATTCTTCGTTTATAATATTTAATATATGACAGGCAGCTATACCGGCAGTCTCAGTTCTAAGCCGGCTATCTCCCAGTGATATGGATTGAAATTCATATTTTTGAGCTTCTTTTATCTCATCAGATGAATAACCGCCCTCAGGCCCAATTAATACACAATAGTTGCTTTTTGGAATTGCTTTATGAAAGAGGAGATTTTTGTTTGTACTGTCCAGATGTCCGATATATCTTTCTTTATTCGTACAATTGGTTAAAAAATCTATCATGGAAACCATCTCGTTAATCGCGGGCAGATAGGCTTTTAGTGACTGTTTCATAGAGGAAACAGCTCTTTTTTGTATTCGTCTTATCTTGATATTTCTCCGTTCGGAGTTTTCAGTAAGGATAAAACTGATTTCCTGGATACCAATTTCTACTGCTTTTTCTATAAACCATTCCACCCGGCTGTGATTCTTCGGAGGGGCCATGGCGATATGAATATAATGATTTTTATACCCGAATTTTCTCCTGCAGTCTATGATTTTTAGCTGGCAGTCATGCAGATCTTCCGTTTTGATGAGAGCTTTATAGTAGTTTCCCTTTCCATCCACCACCCTAATTGTATCGCCGGATTGTTTTCTCAGCACTCTTAAACAGTGATGAGCTTCATCTTTTGGCAGCAGGATTTTATCATCATAAATTTTATGGGAATAAAACAATTGGTTCATTTTTTTGTATTTCGAATTAGTATTTTTTTTGGTTGGTCATTAATATTCCCGAAAAGAGTACAATACTATGCCATTGATTTGAAAATCATCTGTTTCATTTATATGGATGATGGGGTAGTCTGGATTACGCGGGTGGAGTTCTATTTTTTTATTTTGAGGATAATAGCGTTTCAATGTGGCTTCTCCATTGATCAGCGCAACAATGGCCTGCCC
>DPYO01000081.1:1541-3901 GCA_003535775.1 Fidelibacterota bacterium
AGGACGAAATTGTCCGGATGAACCAGGGGAGCTGGTACTTCTACAGATTCCGCATTTTCCAAGGCTTCAATGGGAGTGCCGGCGGCAATAAATCCCAGAAGTGGCAACCGGGCAGGTGCAAGATGTTTTTCTGTAAGGGTTAACGCCCGCTTGCTGTTTGGGCGGCCTGTACGGTTTAAATGACCGTTTTTTATTAGTGTTTTAACATACCAGTTTACCGTTCCCAAAGAAGAAAACCTCAGGGCACTCATGATTTCTACATAAGAAGGCGATTGGCCGTACGTGAGAGAATGCCGCTGAATAAGGTCCAAAAATTGCTGTTGTTTTGTAGATAAGGGTTTTTGCACTAAATACTCGTAAGTTAGTCGTAAGTATTTTAATGGTTTTCTATATTAAAATCAAGATATTTTGAAATTTATTCTTTTTACACACTTGGGTTCTGTCGCAACTTTATCTATGCTGTTTTTTTGTAAACAGGTAGAATTCCAAAATGAGTGTGTGGCATAGAAACTGTCCATGAAACCCGTAATCCTGATTGTTCTTGATGGAGTGGGGCATAATGAAAGCTCCAAGGGCAATGCAGTTCTGGCAGCTCACACTCCTAATTTGGATGCCTATAAAGAAAAATATCCATGGATATTGTTGGATGCTTCCGGAGAGGCGGTGGGGCTTCCGCCGGGATTTCAGGGCTCCAGTGAAGTTGGACATCTAAGCATGGGCGCAGGGAGAATCATTGTTCAGGAATTGAAGCGGATTAATGATCAGTTAGTAGATGGCAGCCTGTTTAAAACTCCTGTGTGGAACCATCTCATAGAAAACTGGAGATCCAACCAGTCCCAATTGCATTTTCTGGGCCTGCTTCAGGATGAAGGCGTTCATTCCCATCAGGATCATCTCTTTAAATTTATGCACCGTGCCAGAAATGAATATCCGGAGGGAAAAATTATCATCCACCCTTTTTTGGATGGCAGAGACACTCCGCCCTGGAGTACTCTAGGGTACTTTACTGCCCTTCGCAGGGAAATGGAGACAGCCGGAGGGTGTGAAATCGGCACGTTTATGGGACGGTATTATGGTATGGATCGTGCAAGAAACTGGAAGCTAACAGATCAGGCATTTCGTTGTATTGTGGAGGGTCTGGGAATTCAAACAGCTGACCCGGAATTTGCAATTAAAGAATCATATGAACATGATAAAACACCATCAGGAGTAGGTATGTTTGATGAATATATTCTGCCTCATGTGGCAAGCGGTTATTCCGGCGTTGAGGATGGAGACAGCATTCTCTATACAAACTACCGTCAGGATCGAGCAATTCAACTTTCCAGGGCTTTTACAGACACAGAATATCCCGGGGCGTTGCCGAGGATTCCAGATGTATGTTTTGCTGGTCTTACCCGTTATTATGATGAATTTGAACCTTATATCCTTGGCAGTTTTAATGATGGACATGTACAGTTAGATGAGTTAGTAGGGCAGATTGTTTCTGAAGCTGGTTTTCGTCAACTTCGTTTGGCAGAAACTCAAAAATTTCGTCACGTAACCAGTTTTTTCAATGGAAAATCTACGACACCGTTTTCAAATGAAGATCAGGTGGAAGTTCCCAGTAGATTTGACCCGGCTACGTTCGCAGACCATCCGGAAATGGAAGCATACAATATTGTAGATAAGTTTATGGAGTTGACTCAGTCAAATCCTTATCAATTCATTTTAGTTAATTTTGCGAATGGGGATATGGTTGGGCACACAGGGGATTTTAATTCTGCAGTCAAAGCAGTGGAGATTTTGGATGAATGTACCGGAAAAATTGTTGACCGCATTTTAGAGTTAAATGGACAAATACTTATTACAGCTGACCATGGAAATTGCGATCAAATGATTAATTATGATACCGGGCAAGCCCAAACAAGTCATTCCACAGTACCTGTAGAATGTATTTATCTTGCTAAAGATTCTCCGGGAAAATCAATGGTGAAAAGAGGAAAGCTTTCGGACATTGGTCCTTCTCTATTGTATTTGCTGGGTTTGGATATACCTTCTAAAATGACGGCTGTTAATTTGATAAATAATTGAAGATATTTTTTAATAAGAGTGAGTTAAGAAATTTGTATATATCTGACACACTCTTTATCTTTGATGCTTGTCAGTTTTTATGACTTATAAGAAAGATACAAAATAGTGGAGAAAGCGATCTTGTTATTAGAAGATGGACGAATTTTTATAGGAAAATCCTTTGGTGCAGAGGGTGAAACCGTTGGTGAGGTCTGCTTCAATACAGGGATGACTGGATATCAGGAAATTCTCACGGATCCATCCTACTGCCGGCAAATTGTGACCATGACGACCCCGCACATTGGAAA
>DPYO01000076.1 GCA_003535775.1 Fidelibacterota bacterium
TGCACTCCCTTTGTGGCCCTAAGCACAGGCACATACTTTCGGATTTCATCAGGAACAATCACCATACCGCCAGGGTGCACTGAAGATGTTCGGAAGGTTCCTATTATTTTTTCTGATAGTTTAATTATTTTCTCAAGAGTGCTGTCCATATTTAAATTTTTAAAACGATTATCATTTTTTATCCATGCTAATAAGTTAGATCGGCGACTGTGCCAGCCGATGCGTTTGGTGACAGTTTTGATCTCTTCATTAGATAGCCCATACACCTTAGCCACCTCACGCACCGCGGAGCGGGGCTGAAGAAAGACCTGGTTGGACACCATGGCGGTGCGGTGGAGTCCATATTTTTTGAACACATAATCAATAATATCATCCCGCTCATCCCAGGGAAAATCAATATCAATATCCGGCATGTCCACCCGCTCCGGATGAATGAAGCGTTCAAATTGAAGATTGTAGCGGACAGGGTCAACCTGAGTGATAAATAGGCAATAGCTCACCACGGATGCAGCGGCTGATCCCCTCCCGATGGTGGTTTTTGTTTGACAAATAATATCCTGGACTACAAGAAAATAAGGGGAAAATCCTTTTTGGGTGATCAGTTCCAATTCATATTCAATTCTGTCATTTATGGATTGGGTTATGTTTCCGTACCGTATTTGGGCCCCCCTATATACTAATGAGCGAAGTTTTCGATCTGCCCTGTTTGTCTTTTGCAAGGAAAGGTTTGGGAAAATGGTATTGATAAAAGACCAGTCTGTTTTGCACCGTTCCGCTAAGTACTGGCTGTTATTTAGAGCGTCCAGACTGTTTGGAAAGAGCCGAATCATATCCTTTTCAGATCGAAACCAGCGATTTTGATTTTTAACATAAGCGGAGCTTAGCTGTGATAAGGTAGTGTTTTTTTCTATTGCCCGCAGGATGCGATGAGCCTGCCAATCTTCTCGCTGGAGAAAATACACATCGCCGGTTGCAACAATTTCCAGATTGAAGGCTTTGCTAAGTTTGTGAGCTTGGGATTCAGCTATGTCGGGGCGGAGTTCCACAAACAGGTGGGAATTGGGCACAAATCGTATCAGTTGTTTCAGTGTTTTTTTCTGGTGAGAAAGGATAAACAATCCGGAAAGGTTTTGTTTGAAAATGTCCGCAAAGGGCAGGGTTTCATCATCATGAACATTTGAAAGTACCCGGCAGAGATTTTCATATCCCGTTTGGTTTTCTACTAAAACAATTACATCATCTTGTAAAGTCAGGATATTTGCTCCTGCAATAGGAAGGATGTCAGCATCCCGTGCATGTTGGACAAAGCGAATAAATCCCCACAGACCATTTGTTTCTGTAAGTGCTAGGTGGGTCATGCCCATCTTTTTGGATTGAGCAATAAAAGTTCTCTGGGGCGTCAGGCCGCGCATAGGTGAGAAATTGGAGTGAACGTTGAGATGGGCAAACACAGTTATGTGTAGTTATGTAATCCTGTAATTACATAGGGCAAAAAAGATCATAGTTCCCAGGCTTGAGTTTTAATTATAATTTATATTTTGTCCCATCACCATATTGATCCGCCGTGATGACTACAGGGGACTTTTGTACTCTTGCAATTGTTGTGTTATGGCAATAGCAGGTTGTATGCTGGAAAACCCATATTTGGTTCGGATGCGATCCAGGGCGCAGGATAAAATCTGATTTTTAGTATTGGATGTAATAAAAATATCCAATTGCAAATTGAAGGGTATAAAGTGAGTTGTGTCTATCAGGATAGATCTGATACGGTTTCGCCGATGATTGCATTGTTCAAATAAATTCAAGCATACCTGGTACACTGAACAGTCATCGTTAGTTTGAAATTTTCCAGATCGGGCGTTTCTAAATCCATCAGTGTAGTGGATTTCTACTGTTACCTTTCGGGCAATCTGTCGTCGTTGTCTTAATTGATAAGCGATTTGTTCCGCTAAATATTTTACGGTCCCCCGGAGAAGTAATTCATCATTGGTATCTATGGAAAGGACCGCCTGTTCAAGAAGATGGCCCTGTTGCTTGGGCGGACAGACGACGGAAGTGTCTTGTCCCCGGGATTCCTGGGCTAGTTTTCGATGATTGATACCGAATAAAACCTTTGATGTTTCAACATGATCTATAACCTGTTGAATATGAAACACTTGGTTTAGATACAAGAACCGGATAATTTTTTTTACTGAGGGTTTAGATGTTGTTGGCAATACAAAAGAATTCAAGGGAGAGAGAAACTCCTCTTCTTCTCCGCGGTAAATTTGGTGGATTTTTTTCGGCATTACAGTGGTAGAAATATGACTAACCAGCTTGTTGGAACTGATACCAATGGTGCAGGAAAGGCTGGATTTTTCCTGAATGGACTGTGCAATCACGGACCCGGCCTTCTCCGGGCTTCTATAGACATGGTTCACTCCAGTCATATCTGTGTAGAATTTTCCTAATCCGGCTGGTTCTACGATAGGAGTGAAGGTGGAAACGGTTGTATAAAGGTAATTATTGAGCCGGGCATAGAGCGAGTGGTTATAGGGGAGAAGCAGGGCACTGTGGTTCATACGCCGGGCCAGAGATACTTTCATTCCCCTGCATAAACCTTCTTCCCGAGCTTCACTGGAAAGAGAAACTATGGTTCCATTCTGATG
>DPYO01000249.1 GCA_003535775.1 Fidelibacterota bacterium
CCACAACTCTCCGGGTCTAATAGTGAATTCTACAGAAAAATTATTTCTTGTATTCATAATTTCGATATTGCAATCCTCTTCGCAAATTTTCCAACCACCGAAAAACCGAACATCATTTCCCCCTGGGGGTTTAGGCGGTAGACTATAACTAAGTTTTTCTTCTTCCGATATTTTTTCACCAAAATAAAGAGTTTGGTTAGCAATTATGATAGTATTTGGGTTTTCCAGAAGTTGTATGCTACGTACTTGGCCTGCCGGGAGGGTATCAGAAATTGTGATTTCACCATCCCCATAACTCCGAAGCCAATAACCATTTCCCGGTTCAATGGTTTCTGTTTCAACATAATTCCCGTTAAAACCATAAATTGTTCCCATAATGATTAATCCGCCCGGATCACCAATGTTTGATATAGGGATACCTGTTGATATCCCAGCCAGAAGATTCCAGCCCATTGTAAGAGGAATTGTAACTTCATTAAAAGGCAAACCAATGACAGGGCTTGATCCGGCACTGGGAAACCTCAACCAATATCCATTTCCAGCTATCAAATCTGTTTCATTTTCATATACTTCATTTTCCGTAAATGAATAGAGCGTACCATTCGTGGCATCGGGAAAGACTTGTTGATAGTTTGTATTGGGCACTTCAAGTGGCAATCCCACTAAATTCCAGGATTCCAAATGGTCAATATAAATGGCTTGGTTATCAGGACCAATATTATCAAAAACATAGATATAATCATCAGATTCATCAATTCCTGTTAAATCAAGGTCTCCGTCTCTGTCTCTATCGTGCAGCGTTGCGCATGAAGCAGCATCTACCGAATACAATATCCGGGGGTTACCGAAGTTTCCGTACCCATCATTCTCATAAATAGTCCATGCGCCGGTATCTTCATCTACTGAATTAAGAGAGGCAAACAGCAGTGCACGATTATCATCATGGTCATGGGCTACTCCCAAACTGCTTGTTACAAGATCCAGATCTCCATCTCCGTCAATATCTCCCAAATTGATATCTAGGGGAAACCCCACAACCGGGTAGAATGTCGGGGGAGAAAAGTTTCCTTCTCCATCACCAAAAATGACCGCCGCCTCATCAGTATACGAGTTAGCGCTCACCACGTCAACATGGCTATCACCATTTACATCGCCCGTTACTATCATCCATGCTGATCCCTGCAATTCGATTGATGACGCAGGGATTAATCCACCATTACCATCGCCTAATAGCAATATTATCTCTTCGCTTTCGTAGGTGCCTACAAAAAGATCCATGATTCCATCTTCGTTAGCATCACCACAGGCAGAGGAATTTTCCTTGCCCCCACCTACCTCGATTGGAATTCGGGTCGTGAATATCCCTTCCCCTAAGTTTGGGAGAATGGTAATATTATTTCCATCTCGATTAGTTGTAATTACATCAGAATCGCCATCAGCATCCAGGTCCATCACGCTGAGACCCCGGACACTTTGATCTGCTTCATAGCAAACAGAAGGTGCAAAAGTGCCAAGCCCGTCCCCTATGAATACACAAATAGTATTTGAGTGAGTGTTTCCTACTATAAAATCAAGCAAACCATCATTATTGAAGTCAGCACCATGATTTGTGCTGGGGTATGAATCATCAGGAACAGAATAAACCGAAAAGTCGTTATGAACATAATTCCCTTCACCATCATTCAGCCAAACTCGAATATCATTGGATCGTTCATTTGGAACAGTATAATCGTGAAACCCATCACCATTCAGATCTCCAGCATAGGAACCATAGGTCTGAATCCATCCTTCAAAGGGTAAGCGGGTGGAAAATTTATCAATCTCAACAAGGTCAAGAGACCCGGGTCCGCTGGCTATCCAGAATTGCCATGCATAACCGTGTACAAGGGGGTCGCCGTTAAAGCTTAGTACATTTTTTGAAATTGTTATGGTGATGTGCTCTCCTGCAGAAAATGTATTAGTTGGTGTAAAGCGAACCTGATGATTACTCTCTTCCAAAGTAAAAACTCCCGGCATTATTCCAGCCCATTGGCCAAAAACTCGGATTGTGGAACTGTTAACTGTTGATGGATCTACTGCATTATCAAAATCAATTGTAATATTTCCATCCACCGGAGCTGTTATTAACTGGGATGATGGGGAAACAGACACAATATTGAATAAAATTTCCTCTGGATTGATAATAATATTTACTTCATCAAATATATCCGGTGGGATTTCTCCTCCGTTAATATCCACAAGACGCAGTTTGATTGTATTCTCTCCTTCAATAAGATTTGCAATGGTTATGGAATCCGGTGAATAGTAGTTGGCGGTAAAGCTCCCATTGGTGTACAGCACAATGTGTCCATCGGAGAGATTTTCGTCACCTGGTTCAAAATTATTTAGTTCAAAGGAAACTTCACGATATCCGGGATCAAAGCTCTCTCCATCGGCAGGATTGATAATGGTAATGGAAGGTAATGGAACAGATAAAGAAACAGGAACAGTACCGTTACCTCCATTGCTTGAGATGAGGATAGTAGTAAAGTAATCTCCATCTGTCAACCCGGCACTGTTGAGCTCAATATCTACGGTCTGGCTGGCCCCTTGCTCAATCTCTCCCTGTAACGGCGAAATGGAAATCCAATCCGGTCCGATACTTCCTCTGGTACTAAGACGTACGGAAAGATCGGGGTGCACATAATCGTTGTTCGTGTAAGCAACCTGTAATCCTGTATCCCCTGTTGCATTCTGAATTCCAATAGTAGCAGAATGAGTCCCTGTAATTTCTGCGTAATTAAATTGAATATCGCTGGAAGGATAAAGCACAATTTGGAAATTATAATAGCTGTTTTCGTCTCCCTCCTCCCAATGGGCTACCTGATTAAACCACACAACCATCCTATTAGAATCAGAATGATAATAAACCTCTCCAGAGCAATATTCGTTACACTCGTCGTTCACTGGATTCAGATCGTCCCAGAAACCGAAGATGGCAGGGCGAGGAGCATCAACCCTAGGAATCTCTACATTATTCCACTCTGTGTTGTCGCTACCGAATCCCAACCATCCATTAGCGTTTACGATACAGTACAAATAGGTTTGTTCATAAAAAGTAAAGTCGAATCCTATACTGATTGAATCCCCGGCCTGATCATTATTGGGAAATGTAATTTGTGTACCTATCCCGGAGATATCGATCCAATCAACAGGAAGAGAGGGCTCCCCATCGGAATCTGCCCAGAAGTAACCACCCTCATCGGGACCTCCTCCAGGATTTTGAAACAGTGTCATTGAAAGATCATATGAAAGAATAGAACCCAGAAGACCAA
>DPYO01000015.1 GCA_003535775.1 Fidelibacterota bacterium
ATTTACCATATTTCAAAAAAAATACAGAAAAAGTAAAATAAGGTTGGTTCTGGTTCTTTCCAGTCCTTAATATCTACAGTCATGAATAACATGAATACAAAAAATTATTATAGCTGGTATTGGTTTTTTAGCCGCAAAGGGGTTTTGTAGTCCCAGGAATACCTGTACACGCTGACTGCTCTTAAACCCCGACAATGATCGGGGTTTTTTTTTGCTCAAAATGGATAAAACACAACTTACATTCAACGAATTTCAAGACCTTGCCCGAGAATGCACAACCATTCCCGTGTATAAACATATCCTGGCAGATATGCTGACGCCAGTAGCAGCTTGGGTGCATCTTTCCAAGAAAGCGGAGTATGCGTTTTTACTGGAGTCTGTTGAAAAGGGAAATCAATATTCTCGGTATTCATATGTCGGTATCAATCCCCAGAAAATTCTCATGCATAAAGATGGTCATACCTCTATCACTGAGAATGGACAATCTATAAACGTTAATACTCCTTTTCTTGATCTACTCCGGGAAATACAATCCAAATATAATATGGTTAAACTCCCGGAAATCCCATCTTTCACAGGCGGACTCGTTGGCTACCTTGGATATGAAACCATCGCTTGGATAGAAGATATTCCAACTCATAATGAATCCCAATTAAATGTACCAGATTCTGTCTTCATGCTTTTTGAAGATATGATTGCCTTTGACCATTTGAAAGGATCGGCGCTGGTTATTTCCAATGTAAAGGTAGATCCCAATCACGATTTGAAAGAAAAATTTGATGAAGCCCATTTACGAGTGGATGCTATCGGTGAATTACTTCATTCCGATGTGAATTACCAAACACCAGTTCGTGTGGAACAAAGTACAGTGTCTTCCAATTTCGACCAGGTTTCTTTTGAGTCCGCAGTTTTGAAAGCAAAAGAACATATTAAAGATGGGGATATTTTTCAACTCGTATTAAGTCAACGGTTTGAGAGACAAACATCAGTAGAACCCACCACGCTTTATCGCGCTTTGCGGACCATTAATCCGTCACCGTATATGTTTCATTTAAAGATAAAAGATTTTGATATTATTGGGGCATCACCAGAATTATTGGTCAAAGTGGAAGATGGCATTGTAGAAATCCGCCCCATCGCCGGCACGCGTCAACGGGGAGAAACAGATGAAGAAGATAAAGCACTTGCTGAAGATTTGATCAATGATGAAAAGGAATGTGCCGAACATTTAATGTTGTTGGATTTGGGGCGAAACGATGTTGGACGCGTATCCGAATATGGCTCAGTGACCATTCCGGAAAATATGGTTATTGAAAATTATTCCCATGTTATGCATATTGTTTCTGATGTGAAGGGGAAACTGGCGGAAGATAAAGACCCCTTTGATGCACTTATGAGTGGCTTCCCTGCAGGAACAGTTACAGGCGCGCCAAAGATTCGCGCCATGGAAATTATTCATGAATTAGAGCCCAACCGCAGAGACATTTATTCCGGCGCCGTGGGCTTTTTCGATTTCACCGGGAAATGTAAATACCTGTATTACCATCCGCACCATGATAATGAAAAATGGCTCGGTCCATTTTCAATCTGGCGCTGGCATTGTGCATGACTCTGACCCAACCAAAGAATTTGATGAAACAGTGAATAAAGCAAAAGCAATTATGGCTGCCATTGATTTTGCAGAAAATGGGTTAGTGGCGTGATTTCATTTATTATTATGACCGCTCCTAAATCCCCGCCTATGACAGGCGGGGACTGGAAGGATTTACACCTTAAAGTTTTCCCCTGTAATAGGGGAAACACAAAGGGGTCATAAATAATGATTCTCGTTATCGATAATTACGATTCATTCACCTATAACTTGGTGCAATACATTGGGACGATTAATCCAGGTGTCAAAGTCGTGCGGAATGACCAATTTAAAATACATGAAATTGAAAAGTGGAATCCATCTCACATAGTCATTTCCCCAGGTCCTGGAAGGCCAGAAAATGCGGGAAATTCAACTGACATAATCAAAAAATATGGAGCAACTATTCCAATCCTTGGCGTTTGTCTCGGGCATCAAGCCATCACGGTGGCCTATGGTGGAAATGTGGTTCATTCATCAGAAATTGTCCATGGAAAAACTGCCACTATTCAGCATAACGGTTCAACCCTGTTCAACGGAATAAACGGTTCATTCACCGCAACGCGATATCATTCTTTGGTGTCGGAACGAAACAGTTTACCCAATGAATTAAATATAACGGCAGAATTGGACAATGGACTCATCATGGGAATTTCGCATAAATCACACCCAGTGTATGGTGTGCAGTTTCACCCGGAATCCATTGCCACGGAGAATGGATTACAGATTGTAAAGAATTTTTTAGAGATAAAATCATGAAACAAATATTAGAACAATTACTCAATCAACACAATCTCACCCCGGATGAAGCATACAATATCATGCTCTCCATCATGTCCGGGGAATATGACGATGCGCAGATTGCAGGATTTCTTATGGCACTCCGTGCAAAAGGTGAAACGGTGGATGAGATTGCGGGCTTCGCTCAAGCCATGCGGGAAAAGATGGTAACCATTCAATTGGAAACGACCGCCATTGATATGTGTGGGACTGGCGGGGATGCACTTGGCACATTCAATATTTCTACTGCAGCTACCTTTGTGGTTGCCGGTGCTGGT
>DPYO01000046.1 GCA_003535775.1 Fidelibacterota bacterium
ACCAGGGAAGATCCAAAATCTGAACCATAACCTATAATGGAGTCAATTCTTATGATTCTAGTGCAGGGTGCAATTTCACATGGTTTTGTGGAATAAGGAATTAATTTCGAACTATCTAATTCCACTACAGTAGCTTTAACACGGCACGTATTAGGTGGAATCCTCGTAATCTTTTATAGAAATTGTTTTGTTGAAATTTTATTCTGTTTTGATTTAATCCCAGAATTTTTAAGTAAATGAGTACAATTTCCAAATATCAATAGAAATATTAAATAGAATACAGGTTTACTAAAAACGTACATCAAAATAATTAACTATTTTCTATCTTTTTTTTTACAAAAGTTATTTCTTTCTATATAAAAAAAGTCTATAAGTTTTATACTTCATGAAGGCATCTATATTCTTATTCCCCGAAAAATAGACCCGGTTAATTTTCTTGAACCTTTCCTTAAATTTCCAGTTCAGTAATTTTGAAAACCCAGGATAGTTGCTCTGAAAATATCTTCTTATCATATCTCTAAATGGGAATCCGACCTCACTAAGAAAATCATCAAGAATCTGAATTGTGGGGGCTGTTTCTTTTGTGATATCAATATTTTCAATTTCCTCAAAAGAAAATTGAGATAATATTTCTTGAAAATTTGAGAGGCTATGTCCGCCTCCCAGTGGACTTTTCCCTTCTGCATCCGTTCTAAAGAAGTCACAGATTAAGATGTAACCATTTTCGCTTAGTAATTCTAAAGATTTTTCTAGAGCTACTTGAATATTGATATATTGAAAACTTTCGCTGAAAAGAGCCAAATCATAACGTTTTTCTGTTTTGACATCTTCGTACATACAAGGAAAAATATTTGCTGAATCACCCAGTTTTTCACGGATTTGATTTGTGAGGTATCTGCTGGGAGAAACACAGTCTACTAAGTATTTATTTTCAATTAACCTCTTGGAAAAATTCCCAGATCCACTGCCAACATCTAAAATACGATGAATATTTTTAGGAATATGAGAAAATATAAAATCTGAATAATTTTTCTGCGCTTTTGGGAAATTTACTACATCAACTTCCAAATCTTTAGGCCAATATCCATAATGAAGATCATCGGTTTTAAGAAAATACCGACCAAGGACAAGGCCTAGTTCTAATCCAACTTCTTTTGAATCTACCTTTTTTCTGCTCATTCAGACAGAATCTAGCGTAGAGTAAAATGTTGAATAAAACCGAATTGAGATATGAAATTCTTATATTACCTTGTAGACAAGGAGGCCAACCATAACAATTAAGGAAATAAATATTAGTGCGACGCCCATATTCCCTTTTTTGATTTCTTCCCACTCGTCTATATCTGTTGATAGCCAATCAAAAACTTTTAAAGCAATTCCAATTCCAAAAGCAAAACCGACAGCAGCTACTATCGACCAGCCTAGTGCTCTTGCATATTCTGTGAATAATCCTAACCATGATGTTGGATCTAACATTCTTCCTCCTTATAGTGTTTGTATTGAGTCTTTAATCTCTTGCATGAATTGTGATGTTTCAATAATTCCAGCAGATAGTTTCTCAATGAGCTCTGTTGATGCTGATGCGGAAACAATCAAATTATCGCGAGTCACAGGAACATTAACAATGATAGTTACACTAGCAGGAATCAGGGCTTGTTCAATCTTGCCTATCCCCTGCAAATACCGCTGATGTTCCATTGCTTTGCCAACTGAAGCAAATCCAATGAGCATAACCCTCTCAAAGTTATTCCGTTTACTGTTCATAGTTAAGGTAAATCCCTCATCTGTAAGTCGCATATCCTTTTGTTCAACCACCAAACGATAAGAAGAACAGGTGTTCCTTACCTTACTATAAAAGGCATAATTCCCAAATAAAAAGTGGATTCCAAAAACCAGTATAATTAGCAACCTGAGCATTTTCAAAGTGTCGAACTCCTATTAATATGGCATTTTATTAAATCAGAAACAACGTCCCGATTTTATAACTTTATATATGGGAACATCCGATGTAAAATAAGGAATTTCAATCAATCTTTCCAAATCCCAAATTACCAGGTCAGCATTTTTTCCAACTTCCAAGCTCCCGACTTTATGGTGAACATTAAGGGTTATTGCTGATTGCCATGTTGCCGCCCGAAATGCTTCCTCCACACTCAACTTGAGATACGAACAAGCAAGTGAGATCATAAATGGCATGGACTGTAAGTGACTGCTGCCTGGATTAAAATCCGTTGCCAGTGCAATAGAGATACCAGCTTCTCTCAGTTTTTCCGCGGGGGCATAAGATTGCTTCCCTAAAAAGAATGTTGTCCCTGGAAGGAGCGTTGCTGTGACAGCACCATTTTTAAGAGCACTGATCCCGGCATTACTCACTGCCATCAGATGATCTGCAGATACCGCACCTACTTCGGCTGCCAGTTCCGCAGCACCGGAATCTTCAAACTCATCAGCGTGAAGACGAGGGATCAATCCATAGGTTTTACCTGTCTCCAGTATACGCCGCGATTGTTCTACCGAAAAATAGCCCTTTTCACAGAATACGTCACAATATTGAGCAATGCCCTGCTCTCCCACAGCAGGAATCATCTCATCACATAGTAAATCTACATACCCATCCGGGTCATCAGAAAATTCAGGTGGAAATGCATGAGCACCAAGAAAAGTCGGAATGATGTCTATTGGATGATCACCATTTACCCGATTTAGAACTCTTAATGATTTTAATTCCGATTCTGTATCCAAGCCATAACCACTCTTTGCCTCAACGGTGGTGGTACCAAGTTTTATAAACCTTGTCATTCGTTTTTTAACCCGCTCTACCAGCTCATCCTCAGATGCATTTCGAACATCTTTTATACTTGAAAGTATCCCGCCACCACTTTCCGCTATTTCCTGATAGGACGCACCAGCAAGACGCATGGTGTGCTCTTCTTCCCGTCCCTTGTAAAAAACCGGGTGGGTGTGAGGGTCAACAAACCCGGGGGTAACCAGTCGTCCAGAACAATCAATAATTTCATCTGCATTATTTACGGTCGGTCCAATCTCCTGAATTGTTTCCTCTTCTATCAAAATTTCTATATTCGACATAGTTTGTATAGTGTCAGATGCCGATTGATAGGATACCAATTGTGAGATATTGGTGAGTTTTAACATTAGGTCATCAAAGGAATATCTACACCCCATTTTTTTGCATTCTTAACCGCATCCTCATACCCAGCATCTGCATGACGAAGGATTCCCATCCCTGGATCATTTGTGAGTACTCTTTCAAGACATTTTTCCATTTCCGGTGTCCCGTCTGCTACAATAACTTGACCAGCATGAATTGCCATACCCATGCCGACACCACCACCGTGATGGATGGATACCCAGGTTGCTCCGCTGGCAGTATTAACTAAGGCATTCAAAAGTGGCCAATCTGCAACTGCATCCGTTCCATCTTTCATAGCTTCAGTTTCACGATATGGGGATGCTACCGATCCCGCATCAAGGTGATCCCGGCCAATAACAATTGGGGCTTTTAATTCCCCCGCAGCAACCATTTTATTAAATGCAATACCAAGCTTGGCACGATCTCCATACCCTAACCAGCATATCCTCGCTGGCAATCCTTGAAATTGTATTTTGTCCTGAGCCAACTTTATCCACCGAACCAATGGCTCATTTTCTGAAAAGAGTTCTATTACTTTCTCATCAGTTTTGAAAATATCTTCGGGGTCCCCGGAAAGGGCTACCCAACGGAAGGGTCCTTTCCCCTCACAAAATAGCGGCCGCACATAAGCCGGAACAAAACCTGGATAATCAAATGCGTTTTCCACACCAGCTTTTTTTGCTTGTCCCCGTAGGTTATTGCCATAATCAAAAGCAACTGAACCCATATTTTTCAGTTGAAGGATACCCCGTACATGTTCTGAGATAGCACGAAAACTTTCCTGCATATATCTATCAGGATCAGATTTACGTAAATCTAATGCTTCCTGAAAAGTCATCCTGTTTGGAATATACCCATCCAGTTCGTCATGTGCAGATGTCTGATCAGTTACGATATCCGGAATAATTTCCATTTCAACAATCTTTGGTACAATATCTGCAGCATTACCCAATAATCCTATAGACAAAGGCCTTCCGGATAATACAGCATTCCTTGCAAGATTTAACGCTTCATCCAAGGATTCAGTTGCCAAATCTAAGTATTTAGTTTCCAACCTTCTTTCAATTCGATGGGCATCTACCTCCACTGCAATACACACTCCGTTGTTCATCGTTACCGCAAGGGGCTGGGCACCACCCATCCCACCCAATCCTGCAGTCAAAATAAACTTTCCGGTCAGGTCACTTCCATAATGCTGTTTCGCAGCAGAGGAAAAGGTTTCATACGTTCCCTGTAAAATTCCCTGAGTACCAATGTAAATCCATGACCCGGCTGTCATCTGTCCATACATCATGAGGCCCTGTTTATCCAGCTCATTAAAATGCTCCCAATTTGCCCAATTTGGTACAAGATTTGAATTTGCAATGAGTACTCGAGGTGAGTGAACGTGAGTTTTAAGTACCCCTACCGGTTTGCCAGACTGTACTAAAAGAGTTTCATCAGGTTCAAGGCGTTTTAGTGTCGACAATATTGACTCATAGCATTCCCAGTTGCGGGCAGCTTTTCCTTTGCCTCCATAGACAACCAATTCATCTGGGTTTTCCGCTACATTTGGGTCCAGATTATTTTGAATCATCCGATAAGGTGCCTCAATCTGCCAGTTTTTACACGACAGTTTTTCTCCTATTGGTGCATGGATGATTCGATTTACCATAGGTTTTTTCTTAACTTCTTGATCGGGGTTCATTCTCAGAAGGATCTATTTAACTAATGCTTTTCTAATTGGCACATAATAATCAGGATTCTCTTCCAGTACATTATATGAAAATATTGAAACCCCCGGAAATTGTTTTAATTTAGAATAATTAATCTTATTCACTGCTTCCGATGATGATTGATTGTAGGTTGAAATTCCCATGATTATTCTTTCCCGATATTTAGGGGGAAAATTTTCATAAATTAAATCAATATTTGCAGCAAAATTCCGAAACGAAGGAGTGTAATTCATGGGAATTACCCAATCTAGATATCCAGAAGCTAACCACACATCCCATTCTTGGAAGAAGCGATCCCGTGCAATATATAGATTCGGTTTTACCGCTGCTGACAGAATACAATTTGGTCGAATAGTCATTGCCATTTCCTTTGCTTTTTTTACTAATTCTGTTACAGCATTTCGCCTGTAATTATTCCATTTTAAGGACCGAGAAGCAGAATGCTTACCCTTTTCTTCCACAGTACTTTCAGCGGATAAGAAAATTGGTGCATTATCTTCAGTTTGTTTTTGGTAATTATTAAGAGCAAATGCATTTCCTCCAAATTCATAATCCTTGTAACGGATGTAATCTAAATGAAGTCCATCAATCTCATATTTTTCAACGATTTCCCTTAGTACATTAAGCAGATATGGAGCCACAGCCGGATGGTTAGGTGCAAGATAATATCCCTCACCATCATTAGATGTTTCTAATGTGTTTTTATTCTGATTAAACTTTCCTTCATTATTTCCTTTTTGATCAATCCAATCCGGATGAATATAATATAAATGATTTTCTGCTTCAGGTGGTTCAACCGAAGACCAGAGTATATACATATTCACCCAAGCATGAATTTGAATATTATTCTGATGGGCTTTTTTTAAAACATATTCAAGTGGATCAAATAAATCATTGAAAAGAACTGAACTACGGGGAACAAACTCAGAATTGTAAAATGCCTCCCCTCGCCCCCGGACTTGAATCATCAAATGATTAAAATTATTTTCCAAAGCAAAATCCAACATTTTATCAATTTTATCGGGTGATGTAATCGTGTTTCGTACTACCCAAAGACACTGGTGATCAAACTCTCGTCCCCTCACATATTCGGTGAAGAGGAAAAAAAGAAGGGCAACAAATAATGTCACCCTGTGGAAATTGTTTAGAAATAATTTCAAATAATCATCTCAATTCTTTTGCTATTTACTAACTTCAGCGTTTTCCTTTTTTGACTTCCTTCCTTTTTTTTCTGTCGATGTCCCTTTTGAATCAATGGTTTCAACATAATCAATAAATTCTATCAAGGAAACAGATGCTCTATCGTTATCTCTGAATCCAAGTTTAGTGATCCTTGTGTAACCTCCAGGCCGATTTGCATACATTGGAGCAATTTCATTAAACAGTGTTTGCACAATTTCTTTGTGTTTAATTTTTTTTAATACCTGACGACGTGAGTGAAGATCACCTTGCTTGGCAAAAGTAATCAGTGGCTCAATAAATCTTCGTAACTCTTTGGCCCGTGCGTGAGTTGTTTTTATTTTTTTATGTTTAATAAAAGATGCTACCATATTGCTCAGCATGGCTTTTCGGTGATTTCTAGACGTTAATCCAAGTTTCTTTTTTGAATTTAAATGTCTCATGGAATCGTGACTATTTCACTTCCTTTGTATGCTCACTAACATCCATACCAAATGACAAACCCATTTCACCCAGTTTTTCAATTAATTCCGTGAGAGATTTCCGACCAAAATTCTTGTACTTCAACATCTCATTCTCTTCTTTGGAAACCAATTCATAAATATACTCAATTCCTGCTGCCTGGAGACAATTGTAACTTCGTACTGAAAGTTCCATCTCATCAATAGTAGAATTAAGGAGTTTCTGTAAAGCAACAAGTTTCTCGCTGACCTGGTCCATTACTTCCAGAATTTCCGGCTTACTTATTGCTTCTACATACTTAACATGTTCATTGATCACGTGTGCTGAATGACTAATAGCATCCTTGGGAGAAATAGATCCATCAGTATGAACTTCAATTGTTAATTTCTCACGATCTTCTTTAGCACCGGGTAAAGGGGTGGCATTAAATGTGACTTTTGTAACCGGATTGAAAATACTATCCAATGATATCATTCCGATTGTCGAATTTGGGTATTCATTCTCTTCACTAGTAACATATCCTTTCCCTACGCCAATCCATAATTCTATATCCAATTCTCCTTGGCCATTCAATTCAGTTATATAATGGTCTGGATTCAAGATTTCATATTGATCACTTGCTGCTTGGATATCTTTAGCAGAGAAAACATGTTTCCCCTTCAATTTGATATGAATTTTATCAGGTTGATTATCTAAAAGTTTAAATCGAACGCTTTTTAAATTCATTAGTATATCGGCAACATCATCTTTTATACCCTTAATTGTAGAGAATTCATGCAATATACCATCGATTTTTACATTCGTAATAGCTGCGCCGGGTATGCTTGTGAGTAATACACGCCTGAGAGCATTTCCAAGGGTAATACCAAATCCTCTATCCAATGGTTGGATCGAAAATATTCCATGTGTATCTGTTATATGTTTATCATCAACCTTCAAGTTTAATTTTAATTCATTAGTAGCCATTCAACATTGATCCTTTAATTAAATATTATTTGGAATAAAGTTCAACAACGAGTTGTTCTTTAATTGTTTGATCTATCTGATCACGTTCAGGCATCCCAAGGAAGGATCCTTGCATCTTGCCCTTATCAAGTTCCAACCATGGCAGATCAATATCCCCTTTTATTCGTTTCATTGAATCAAGAATTAAATCCATTTTCTTGCTTTTTTCTCTAACCTGAATTTTATCCCCTGATTCCAAAATATAAGATGGAATATTGACTCGTTTATCATTTACAAGAAAATGGCCATGATTAACTAATTGCCTAGCGGCTGGGCGTGTAGGGGCAAAACTAATCCGATAAACAATATTATCAAGACGACTTTCAAGCATCTGCAATAGATTTGTACCTGTTTCACCAGACATCTTTTCAGCTTTTGTAAAATAATTTTTGAACTGTTTTTCAAGAAGCCCATACATAAATTTAATCTTTTGCTTTTCCTGAAGCTGAACTCCATAATTTGACAATCTTCTTCGTCTTGTCTGTCCATGTTGCCCTGGAGCATATGGTTTTCGATTCAGTAATCTATCATATTTGGGATTTCCAAATACATTCACCCCAAATTTACGAACCAGCTTTCCTCTTATTCTACTTGGTTTAGCCATTCTTTATATCTCTCAATTGTTTTATACCCGCCTTCTTTTTGGTGGACGACATCCATTATGGGGAAGTGGTGTTACATCCATAATTGAAGTTACTTGGAGGCCGGCTACTGCCAGGGCACGTATAGCCGATTCACGGCCGGAGCCTGGCCCTTTTACCCGCACCTCAACTTTTATCAATCCAAGATCTAAGGCTTCTTTTCCCGCTTTTTCTGCTGCTATAGTTGCCGCATAAGCCGTACTTTTCCTTGATCCTTTAAATCCGGAGGTTCCAGTTGTCGCCCAATTAATAACATTCCCTGATTTATCCGTCATAGTAATATGAGTGTTATTAAAGGTCGCTTTAATATGAGCAATACCCTCCGGTTCAATACTCCCTTTTTTCTTCTTTTTTCTTTTTTTTGGTTCTGATTGTTGAGCCAATTAATTATCCTTTCTTTCCTACAACTATCTTGCCCATACCTACAGTTCGTTTTTTTCCTTTTCTTGTACGTGCATTCGTTTTCGTTCTTTGGCCATTCACAGGCAGACCCTTACGATGCCGTAAACCACGATAACTTCCAACATCCTTTAGACGTTTGATATTCATAGCAACTTCTGATCGAAGTTCACCTTCTACTGTAACCTGTAAATCAGTCATGGCTGTTCGAATGGAAACCGCTTGATCTGCAGATAAATTCTGAACAATGATATTCTGATCTACACCTGCTTTATCACATATGTTTTTTGCCTGGGTTAATCCTATTCCAAAAATATATCTCAATGAATAAGAAACTTTTTTATTCCGTGGAATATCTATGCCAGCAATACGTGCCATTATGAACTCCTACCCTTGTCTCTGTTTATGTTTTGGGTTTTCACAAATAACAAACACAACACCCTTACGCCTTATTATTTTGCACTTGGTACACATTTTCTTTACTGAAGGACGAACTTTCATATTTCCCCTATTTCTTTCTGTAGACGATCCGTCCCCGCTTAATGTCATATGGTGATATTTCCAGAGTGACAATGTCTCCCGGCAACATCTTAATAAAATGCATCCGCATTTTTCCACTTACATGAGCAAGAACCTCATGTTTCTTTTCTCCAATTTCTATCTCTACACGAAACATAGCACTCGGAAGGGTTTCTTTAATAACTCCATCAATTGTAATTGGTTGTTGTTTAGTCATTATTTTGTATTGTGCTCAGAATTTTTGCTTCTCCATCTTGGATTGCTATTGTATGTTCAAAATGAGCGCTGGATTTTCCATCTTTTGTCCTGACTGTCCATCCATCACTATCTGTCATGATTTCTTTTGTCCCCATATT
>DPYO01000167.1 GCA_003535775.1 Fidelibacterota bacterium
GTCGTAGAACCGTTGATGACCTTGTTCAGGGCTTTTATGACATCCATTGATATACGGCCATTTTTATCACGGGTGCGCTTCAGAATTGGGGAAACGCCAGCTTGCCTGATTTCACGGCTGGAACCAGGTTGCTGGAATATTTTTAAGCATCTTCCTTCCATAAGAATTGGCGAAAATTACTACAACAGGCTGAATGAAGGCTTGGAGATAAAGGATCTGCTCCAAAACCGCGCTCTCAGAGTGATGGTCGTTAATCCTCTTTATGGAGGTTCTTTGCCAACGGCTCATCACTGCGCTGGAGCTTTGAGAAATATGGGGTATGAGGTTGCCACTGTAGATTGTGAAGAATTTGCCCAGGGCTTTTTCTCCTTAAAGGGTGTGACCCGCAATCCAGAGAACGCTGAAGTTCTTTCCCGTAATTTTATGAATTTCATGGGTGAAATAGCCGCCGCAAAGGCTACCGAATTTCGACCCGACCTCATTTTAGCTCTTGCCCAAGCTCCTCTTACACCGGAGGCGATTCTAAAACTGAGGGCATTGAAAGTGCCAGTTGTTTTCTGGTTCGTGGAAGATTTTAGGACTTTGCCCTATTGGAATGAAGTAGTTACTTCTTATGACCACATTTTTACTTTGCAAGCCGGAGAGTTTCACGATTCATTGCGATCCAAAGGAGTGCGGGATTGCTATTATCTGCCGCAGGCCTGTTTCCCGGATATTCACAAGCATTTGAGTATGGCAGGAGAGGAAATGGCTATGTATGGGGCCGATATCTCATTCATGGGAGCGGCCTATCATAACCGGGTTCAATCTTTTCCTCGATTGATGGATCTTGACTTTAAGATCTGGGGAACAGAGTGGAATTTAGAGACGCCGTTGGGACGCTTGGTTCAAAATAATAATAAGCGGCTTTCGTCTGAAGAAATCGTTAAAATTTATAACGCAGCTAAAATTAACCTGAATCTGCATTCTTCCACCTACCATTATGGAATTAATCCGGATGGCGATTTTGTAAATCCGCGAACTTTTGAGATTTCTGCCTGTCGGGGATTCCAACTGGTGGATAACCGAAAAGATCTATCCCGGATGTTTAAAGTGGGTGAGGAGATAATCGCTTTTGATACCCTTGATCAAATGCAGGATCAAATAGATTATTATCTTTCTAAACCCGAGGAAAGAAATGCGATCGCTTTGAAATCCTGCCAGCGTGTCCTGAAGGAACATACCATGGAGCATCGCATGCAGGAGTTATTACTGCATGTTTTTCTGGACCATGAGTCAGCTCTTGATTCAATCGGGAAAGTTCAAAGGGACCCTTTAGAGTATTGCATCGAACAAGCCGGTGAAAACACAGAGTTGGGGCAATATTTAAAGCAGTTCAAGGGGCAGCACCCTTTTTCATTAAAGACGGTGGTAGAACATATCCATCAGGGAGAAGGGGCCTTGGATCAAAAAGAAACCCTGTTTTTGATGATGGATCAAGTTGTAAAGGAGAATATTTGATCATGGCTGAAAACATATTAATTCTCAGCATGACCCGAATGGGAGATATGATTCAGACAACGCCACTGATCAGTGGATTGAAAGAAAAATATCCCACCGCAAAAATTACTCTTCTGGTTACCAGTGATTTTGCCAGTGCTGTACCGTTGATACCGGATGTGGATGAATCCATCATCCTGAACTTAAGGCAGTTTGATAAACAGGAAAACTGGGAAGATCTTTCCTGGGTGAAAATATACCGTTACCTCGAAAAGTCTGTGGAGGATATCAAGAGCAGAAATTTTGATTTGCTTGTGAACTTGAGTCATTCAAAATTTAGCGCCCTCATGGTGCGTTACCTGGGTATCAAAAATATCGTTGGCTTTTATTGCAATGATTTTGGCAATCGCATGACAGGGCACCCCTGGATGCAGTATTTCAGTGTCGAAGTTTTTAATCGTAAATATAATGAGTTCAACCTTGTTGAAATATTTTCCAGGAGCGGCGGAGTCGATGTGAGAGGTCGTGCTATTGAAGTGGTGCGGTCTCAAAATCAATTATCAGTCGATACTTTAATGTCCTTTGATGAGGAGGATATAGTGATTGGCTTCCAGGCGGGGTCCAGCCTGGAGGGCCGACGGTGGCCGGCTCGGTCTTTTGCAGACTTGGCAGACATGCTGATTGAAAATTTGAATGCTAGAATCATAATATTTGGTGTGCAGTCGGAAAATAAGGTGGCTGAAGAAATTAAAAGCCTGGCTAAAAATAAAGATAGAATATTAAACCTTGCCGGTAAAACCAGTCTCAGTGAATTGTCTCAATTGCTGGAGAAATGTAAATATTTAGTCACTAATGATACGGGAACGATGCACTTGGCCGCGGCGCTGGGAACAAAAATTGTGGGGCTCTTTTTTGCTCATGCACATCCTTATGAAACTGCCCCGTTTTCTCCAGGGCATTTGATTTTTCAGGCAAGAATTTCCTGCGCGCCTTGCAGTTATGGTGTGCATTGCAATAACATAGTTTGCATTGATAAAGTGCGCCCGCAACATCTTTTGTCAGCGATTGAAAATCATATAAAAACCAAAACCTGGCTTCTTCCAGAACGAATTACCCAAGGCTCTGAGTTAAGTGTTTTTGAAACAGTTTTTGATTTTGATATGAATTTTAAATTGAGGCCTCTCGTAAAGGTTGGGCTTGATATGGATGATATGTTTCGGACCGCTTATACGCTTTTATGGCGGGAGCGTCTTGAAGAAAAAAAGGATGCTGGAAAATTTAAATTTCTGATAAACGGAGTTAGTGAACATCTGACACGAGATTATGATTGCTCTACCATCGAATTGATTGATGAACAATTGCAGAAAAAATATTTAATATTGGAAGACATCATAAAACTTGGCAATACAGGGAAGAGGATGTGTGGGAATATCATTAGAGGGGTGTCGGGCGGAAAGGGCAATTCCAATAAAATCGCTCAATTTGGTGAGGATATTTCGTGCATCGATGAAAAGATTGAAGTATTAGGACTCAGTAATCCAGAAGTGCGACCTCTTGCCGATATGTTCAGCAAAAGAAAAGAAAACCTGGTAGGTGATAATGTATGCTTTTTGGCAATTGAAACACGAAAGAGCTATATCGACTTGATCACCGAATGTGACAAACTGAAGGAAATTTTAAAAAGCTGTGTGAAAAAGTTGTCCGATTCTCGATCAGGCTATATTTCGCACAACTCCATCAATGTGGCGGTTCCAGGTAGGTAGGAAGCCATATCCTCTTTTGCCTTTCCTTTTAAAAATCCCTGAAGGAACTCCAGAGCAGCTCCACCACCAGTGGATACGAAGAAATTAGTGGCAAAATAATTCCACAATTGATAAGAATCATTTTCAAGGAAGTCGATGGATATCTGATTTCGGTTAATGTTTGAGGGGAATTGTTTTTCAATTTGCGCTTTGATGATTTTTTTCAATTCGGTGATCCCTATTTTGTTCAGAATTGCAGCAGAGTCTCCCCCACCTATAACTACAGAGAGTTTGGGGTTTGTCAGGGCCATTTGAAAAAGCAACTTGGCCAACTCCAGGGATCCTTCCGCGTAATAGCTACATGCGGGGTGATCGTAGGCTCCCAGAGGTCCGTTCCAAAATACATTTTCGATATCTTTAAAAATTTCTTCAAATTGGTTTATCGTCTTCTCACCTAAATCCAACTGGAGTTCTTTGGAAAAATCAGGAGAAGTTTTGTTTTCAAAAGAGGTGCTCTGATAATCTGTAACAACTTTGTAATCTTCAGGAAGGTACAGGTTCACCTTGTTGGCTTCTGCAAGTTCAATGATTTTTTCGGCTAGATTGATTTCGTGCAGGAGTTCATTATTTTTGGCTTCTACCTGGCTTTGTAATTTTACAGGCAAGGTATCCTTCTGGAAAGGTTGTAATAGCTCCTTTTGCTGCTGAGCCAGAAGAAAAGCGTTGGCCATTTTGCCACCGATTAAAATGCTTTTGACTCCGGTCGAAACAAACTGTTTTAAAATTTCAATTTTGTCAGATATTTTAGCCCCTCCGGTTACAACCATGGTTTTTTTAGGTTGGGATAAAATTTTGCCGGCAAATTTTCCGAGGCGGTAAATTTCTTCATAGAGAAGAACACCAGAAACCACTAATTTTCCCTCTTGCCGCATTAATTGGGGCAAAAGTTTGATGCTTTTGGTTATGCGATGACTGCAACCGAAAGCACAGTTTATATAGACATCAGCAACGTCTGCCAATTTGGCGATGAATTCGATGCGGTACAGGTCCGTATTCTTCGGATCCAAAAGATAACGCAAATTGGGAAGAAACTTGATCCCTCCCGGCGGTAGACGCTTGTGTGAAACGATATCCAAAGAATGTTGCATATGGGAATCAATCGTTTCTGGCGGGAATATGGTGTAAGTATCCCCATAAATTCTTCGGATCAAAGTATCGAAATGAGAGGAGATAAACTGAATGTTGAAGATGCCATCCCAGCCGGTTTGGTCTTTCGTTTTATGAGGCCGACCAAGGTGTGAACCGATAATGATTCGGCAATCTCCATCCGTCAACTCGTGGATCTTTCTGAATGTTAGATCCAGAAAACGTCGGATTCGGGTGTCGTCTGCGACTCGATACAATCCTTTTGGGGTGGATCGCAAGGGGACGTTAAAATCACACCGGATAAAAATAGTTTTACCCCTTAAATCATCCGGTTTCAGTTCCCCTAATTGGGTCATTCCTATTGAATTACTGGAGTTTGAGCTGGCCATCTTGATTTCCTACTGTATTGAGTCGCGGATCAACAAAAATCGGCTGTTTTTGCTAATAAATCCTAACAATCCGGCTAAAAGTCTTAACGGGATTATTGGTTAATTCAACAAGAAAGTTTTCCTTCTTTTTGATAAGAATGGTATGATTGAGCCCAGTACTATTTGAACCCTGACTTGAATATACTAATTTATGCCAGAATATACTGGCTTTATTTATAAATGAGTTTAGATCGTTTCCCTTTTGTAGAAGAGTACGTACCATCAAAATAATTTATGGTTTTTGTCGAAATTAAAAAGTAAATTAAATAACATTTTTATAGGCTTTCCGACAGGAAAAACCAATCCTAAAACACAGATTTCTTCTTTCCTCACCAAAATCGTTATACTGTGATCCCG
>DPYO01000083.1:0-5793 GCA_003535775.1 Fidelibacterota bacterium
TAAATGTATTGGGTGCGGTTTGTGCTATGTGGCTTGTCTTGATGGAGCTCACCAGTGTATTCATACCCGGAAGGGTCCGTGTAATGCCTGGCATGGTGATCCGGATCATGGTTTTGGACCCCGGACGGAAGTGATGCCTCCTGTCTGGCATAACGGAGGAGAAACTGCAATGAATCATGTTCCATTTGTGGATGAAAAAGAATGTATTGGCTGTAATCTCTGTATGCTCGTTTGTCCGGTGCCGGATTGCATTAACATGGTTGAAGTATCTCATAGTGGTGGAAAGGAATCCTGGAAAGATCGTACTACAAACGGTTCATCGTAAACGAATCAAAATAAAGCTACTTATAACAATTCATCGGGGAATATGATATATAAACATAAATTGTACAGTCTCCCAGGTACAATTAGAGTTTTATAATTCACATTTGTTATATATTCGTGAATAAATGAATACAGACTGTCAATCATTGTTAAATGTCGCTATTGAAGAAGCAAGCATCGGTTTATCGGAAGGCGGTATTCCTATTGGCAGTGCTCTGTTTGATTCTGGGGGCAATCTTTTAGGTCGTGGACATAACCGCAGAGTACAAGAGAGTGATCCTTCCATACATGCTGAAACAGATGCATTTCGTAAAGCTGGAAGGCAAACAACATATAGAGACAAAATAATGGTGACAACATTAGCACCGTGTTACTATTGCAGTGGATTGATAATTCAATTCAAAATAGGAAAAGTTGTAGTAGGAGAATCTGTTAATTTTCAGGGTGGAATCGATTGGTTAAAGGAAAAGCAAGTTGAAGTAATTGACTTAAATTCGCAAGAGTGCACAGATATTCTTGCGTCATTTATTAAAAAAAATCCTGAAATTTGGAACGAAGATATTGGTGAATATTTTTCGCTATCCTAAACCAAATATTATCAAACTTCTTTTGATTCAGTAAACACTACACAAAAAGCAGGCTACAAGTCTATTCAATGGAATGCTACAGACATGTATGGCAAGCCAGTAAGTGCAGGTGTATATCTCTACCAGATATTGGCAAATGACTTTATTCAAACGAAAAAAATGGTTTTTTTGAAATAGAAACATGGGTAAAGAAGAATTCAAGTCAGGTCAAATTATTACTCACAAATTATTTAACTACAGAGGTGTAAGCCTTGAGGTTGACCAAACATGTTCAACTCCGCAGGATTTACAACCATAGACGATCGTATGATCACTCCCCAGGTATTAAATGCTCTTGACCTTATACATGAACGAAAAATGAAAATGATTGAAGATATTGTACCAATAATTATCCAATCAGCGTTTAAGGGTTTTGTAGGGATTAAGACAGTAAGATTTATAATGCCTTCAATGAAGGAACCGCTGTTTATCTGCGTTTCGTCCTCTAAAAAGCAACTTACCCCATAAATTGTTTTATATCGTCTCTCCTGTGTAGCTTCACTAAACGTAAGGAGGAAAGCTTGGCTTCCAAAAACCAACATTGTCATCCTGAGCCGAAGGTACCCGCCTACCGGCCGGACAGGAAGGCTCTCAAACAATCGTTCTATAATAAACAAATACTTGAGATTCTTCAATTTCCCGATAAATCGGGATCCTTCAGAATAACAATATTGGGTTAGAAATGAGTTTCTTCGAAGAACTAAAACAGCGGAGAGTCTTTCGTACTGCAACTGCTTATGCTGTGGTGGCTTTTGTGATTATGCAAATTGTGGAAATTGTGTTTCCCATGTTTGACATTCCAGAATGGGCAGGGCGGATGATTATCATTCTGTTGTTTATCGGTTTTCCGGTAATCATTGTTTTTTCGTGGGTATTTGATGTAACCGAGAAAGGTTTAGTCAGAAGTCAGCCGATGGATACATCCGATACGCGTTCCACCTTAGCTAAAAAGAGGACTTGGTTTGCTGCAGGCGGGATTATTCTGGGTGTTTTGCTCGGATATTTTGTTGCCAGTTCATTAGGAAAGAACAATCCTGTTGAAAACAATCGGTCCATTGCTGTCCTGCCGTTTGATAATATGAGCGACAGCAAAGATGATGAATATTTCAGCGACGGCATAACGGAAGATATTATTACCTATTTATCCAAGATTGAAGGATTGAAGGTCATTTCCCGCACCTCCATCATGCAGTATAAAGATTCAAAAATGAACATCAAGGATATTGCGAAGGAATTGGGTGTGTCTAATATTCTGGAAGGGAGTGTGCGTCGGGCCGGAGAAAGGGTTCGTATAACCGGCCAGTTGATCAATGCATTAACCGATGAACACCTTTGGGCGGATAGTTATGATCGCGATCTAAAAGATATTTTTTCAGTACAAACCGATGTAGCAAAAAATATTGCCAATGCTTTAAAATCGGAATTATCTGAATCAGATAAAAAGCATTTATCCAATATGCTAACAGATAATTCTTTGGCATATGACTATTATTTAAGATCCAAAAATGCTCCTCCAAATAAAGAAGGATTATATTTAATCGTGGATCTACTGAACAAAGCCATTGAGCTTGATCCAAATTTTGTGGTTGCATATGCAGACCTATCCAAAACGGAAGGTTGGATTTATTTCAGTGGAATAGAAAAAACATTTGCAATGCTTGCTAGATCAAAAGCTGCTGCAGATAAAGCATTAGAATTGGATCCTGAATCTGCCGAAGCTCATGTTGCACTGGGATTATATTTCTATAGAGGATATCTCGATTATGATCGAGCCATGTATGAATTTGAAATAGCGAATAAATTGGATCCAAATGGTGAGATCGCGTTATCTGTTATGGCTTGGGTTGTGAGACGCCAGGGAAATTTTAAAAAATCTGCTGAATATGTAGAAAGAGCGCTGGAATCCGATCCAAGAAATGCGACCATGATGGGGCAGCTGTTTCCCACATATCTGATTCTGGGTGATATAGAAAAAGCAAATGAATGGATGGATAAAGCTCTGGATATCCAACCTGAAAATGTGACCAATAGAAGCTATAAAGATCGGCAATATTTAGTATTGTATGGGGATATTGTGAAAACAAGGCAGAAGATCAAAAGGACTCAAGAAATTGTTGGGCATGATAAATTTAATTGGAAATTGGCCTTATTTGATATACTGGATTCTAATTATAATGATGCGTTAAAAATATTGAATGGAATTCCCGAAGACCAGAGTGAAGATCAACACGAAATTCATCTGAAGTCATTCTATCATGGCTGGATCTATGATTTGCAAGGATTAACAGAAAGATCAACAGCAAAATTTGAAGAGGCCAGGAATCATTTACTCGACAAGATCGGGGAACATCCGGAAGATCCCCGATACAGGAGTCTGCTTGGAAAAACTTATGCTCATCTAGGCGACATGGAAAAGGCTATTAAAATGGGAAATTCTGCAAAAAGCTTATGGCCTTTATCAAAGGATGCTTTAGGCAGTATTTGGTATATAAGGCATATGGCAGATATTTATGCAATTCTTGGCGAAAAAGAAATGGCACTAAACGAATTAAATCAATTAACCACTATACCTGTTTTTCCAAGAAAGGGTATTTATAAAGTTAATCCAATTTGGTCTGATTATTTGGATGATCCTCGTTTTCAAAAAATACTTGAAAATATTTAATATCCTTTTTCGAAGAACTAAAACAGCGGAAAGTCTTTCGTACTGCAACTGCTTATGCTGTGGTGGCTTTTGTGATTATGCAAATTGTGGAAATTGTGTTTCCCATGTTTGAAAAACCGGACTGGGCCAGCAGCATGATCATACTACTGCTAATCACCGGTTTTCCAATCATTATCATTTTATGATGTAAATGATAAAAAGTTAGTCCGTATACAACAAATGCAGATTGATGGTGCTGTTGAAGTAAATTGATCCTTCTGGGTAAATTGAAGAGATGAAAAAGACAGTATTACTTATAATTCCTCTCTTGTTTCTTTTTATAGGGTGTGAAGATGAGCAGGAGAAAGATTGTGGTGGAGTTGAGGGTGGAAATAACATTTGCGGGTGTACTGATAGTACTGCAACCAATTATGACAGTACTGCTACTTTTAATGTCGGATGTGAATATGATATCGAACCTCCTTCATCGATCTATCGTTACCCTCTTGATGAATACAGTGTAATTCAGGAATTTGGTAACATCAATTACGAGTTCAACCAGAAATACCACTCCGCCGAGGATTCGGACGGAAGCGCTGGAACGCCCGTCTACGCGGTCGCGGGCGGTGAGATCAGTTACTCCGGAACTATGGGGGGTTACGGATGGTTGATCACGATCGATCATCCTGGAGCTGATGTCTATTCGTTATACGGGCACCTAAGCACCGAGCAGCCTAAGGTAACTTTAGGCGAGGTTCAAATGGGAGACGTTATCGCCTACATTGCCGATGACGACGAGGACGGGAGTGGCGGTGGATATCCTGACTGGGGTCCCCACTTGCACTTTTCCATAAGACAGGGGAGCCGGTATGATTACCCCGATTCCGGAGACAGCCGCTGGATGGCAGGATACACCTATGTCCATCCGACAGAAATTGGCTGGCTCGACCCTACTGACTTCATAGAAGGTCACTCACAGTGATCGAGGAGGGTCCAAAAGTAGAGCTGGTCGGTCAACGACTGATACACTACAAATTGATTCCTCTGGGTAAATTGAAATAGGGAGATAAAATGGGGAAGCCAACAAAAGCAATTTTGGTTTTTATCGGTCTTTTACTGGTATATTTATTATCCTGGCCGGTTGATGCTGAACCGGTTGTCTGGACCCCTCCTCCATCACCTGAAATGAAAGGGCAGTTTGAGCCAAACGATTATTTACAGGATGCGGAGATCCTGGGATTGAATGATGGAATTGGGCCGGAAGATATTGCAGTGGATGAAGCGGGAATTATGTATGCAGGCTACGAGGATGGCAGAATCATCAAATATGATGGGCATGGAAATAGCCTGGGTATATTTGTGAATACACAGGGACGGCCGTTGGGGATGGATTTTGACGGTGAAGGGAATTTGATCATTGCTGATGCCTATAAGGGATTGTTGCGTGCGGATCAGGATGGTAATCTGACCACTCTTACAACCGAAGCGGATGGTATTCCATTTAAGTTTGCCGATGATGTGGATGTAGCTGCGGATGGCAAAATCTATTTTACTGATGCATCATACCGATATGGTTTGCATGATTATCGGCTGGACCTCATGGCCCACCAACCTTATGGTCGTCTGCTGGAATATGACCCTGATACAAAAACAACAACAACTTTATTATCAGATTTATATTTTGCCAATGGCGTTGCTGTAAGTCCCGGTGGTGAATTTGTTTTGGTTAATGAGACATCCGAATACCGGGTGCAGAAATTTTGGCTAAAGGGAGAAAAATCCGGCCAGCCGGAAATACTCATGGATAATCTACCCGGATTTCCCGATGGTATTTCCTCCGATGGAAAAGGTACTTACTGGATAGCCATGCCGGCTTTGAGAAAAGAGATCATTGATAATCTGTCCGGTAAACCCTTTGTGCGGAAAATTATTCTGCGCCTGCCGGAAGCTCTTCAGCCGGCGCCAGACAGGCATGGTTTTGTGCTGGGAATTGATGGCGCGGGGAGGGTGATTCATAATCTTCAGTATCCTTCTCCGGAATCATTTTCACCCATAACCAGTGTAGAAGAAAAAAACGGTGTTTTGTATCTGGGCAGCCTGACCTACCTGGGTTTTGCTCGAATCATTGCTCCTGAATAATATGTAAAGCAAATTGAAAAAAGAAAAGAATGAGAGTACCCTCCAAATTGATTCCTCTGG
>DPYO01000083.1:6154-6608 GCA_003535775.1 Fidelibacterota bacterium
TTGTGTTGGCTTGGGGGCAGGATACTGTTACCGATATAGATGGTAATATATATGAGATCGTGCAGATAGGCGACCAACTCTGGATGGCAGAGAACCTAAAAGTAACTCATTACAACGATGGAACGGAGATACCCACAGGTTACAGCGATAATGATTGGGCAGGTTTGTCTACAGGTGCATATGCAGTTTACGGTGACAATGAAAGCAATGCAGATACATACGGATATTTATACAATTGGTACGCAGTAGATGATGATAGAGGAGTTTGTCCTGCAAGCTGGCATGTACCTACGGATGGAGAGTATACAGCATTATCTGACTATTTAGGAGGAACAAGCGTTGCAGGTGGAAAGCTGAAGGAATGTACAGAGGGAAGCTGTCCAGAGTCAGAGTATTGGTACAGTCCCAATACGGGAGCGACCAATGAGAGCGGTTTTACTGGCCTTCCTGGTGG
>DPYO01000042.1:0-1475 GCA_003535775.1 Fidelibacterota bacterium
CAAACAGGACCCTATACCTCTGGAGATGAGTGGCTGACTGTTTCTGTAGGGGAAAGAAGAAAGGGTAATAGAATTGCCTTGGGGGGCACACTGGGAGGATTTTTTAGCCAGCTAGAATCCTATCAGTCGGTTCTGATAACATTTACTGTAGGAGCTCTTTTGTATATTGATGAATTTGATGCAAAGCTTGGATTATCATTGGGAAATTATGGCTTTATATTTAAACGATATACACGAACAAACGAGCAACTTCCTGCTAGGTTAGTAGGAAGTTTTGTTAAAAAAATAGCTCATTTACCACTTCAATTAAGTATAGATATTGGTTATGAACTAACCTCACCTTCCTGGTTTCGTTTTGGTGGAATATTTCAATTACCCTACCGGTTTCAATTAAGAGCGGGGATGTCGAGTGACAAATATTTCCAGAAAACAGGAAACAGTATTTCCTCGGACTATTTAGGAAGTTCTGGTGTTGGGCTTTCATATGTTTATGGGAGATATAGTTTTGATATTAGTGGTTATTTTTTTGGGACAGGTGGATGGATTTCTGGTATTGGCACAAGCATTAAATTATAATTAAATATCTTTTTAAAAAGGACCAACACGCAAAAAGGCACAGTAACAGTAAATGTTGTAAAATTCCTAAAATATTTAAGAAAACCGATAAATTATATTAATTATGTTATTATAATTTATAATATGTTTAATAAGTTTTTATTAGGATGCTGGACCAAAAAGATCATTTACTTTTGAAACTATTGCAGGACAATTCCCTCATTTCAGCTAGCGACACAGGCGAAGGAAGTCATTTACTAAAAATTTGTGTGCAAAACTCAAGGATGGCCAGGTATTGTGTAGACACATACGTGGGTTGTGCTTTCAACTTTTAAGGAAAGCATAAAATTAAATATTGAAATGAAGGATTAATGCTAAACCTAGGAGAAAAATTATATGTCAAAACTTAAAGCAGAATACATTTGGCTAGATGGTCATAAGCCAACATCTAAATTGCGTTCAAAAACAAAAATTATTGATGGACCCGTGAAAACAGTTGCTGGTATTCCAGAGTGGGGTTTTGATGGATCCAGTACAGAACAAGCATCTGGTGATAATAGTGATTGCGCGTTAAAACCGGTCTACTATGTTCCGGATCCAATTCGGGGTGGTGATCATATACTGGTGATGTCCGAGGTTAACAATGCTGATGGCACACCCCATGTTACTAACACACGCGCACCATTGAGAAAAGTAGCAGAAAAATATAAAGATCATGATCCATGGTTTGGAATTGAACAAGAATATACTTTCTTCCTGGGCCGTAACCCACTGGGTTGGCCGGAGGGCGGCTACCCTGCACCTCAGGGACCTTTTTACTGTGGAGTCGGTGCTGATGAAGTTTTTGGGCGGGATATTGTTGAGGACCATATGGAAGCCTGTATGGAAGCCGGGATTATGATTTCTGGTATAAATGCCGA
>DPYO01000042.1:1852-2684 GCA_003535775.1 Fidelibacterota bacterium
GTTTCAGACGAATTATGGATTGCCCGGTGGCTCCTCTATCGTCTTGGTGAAGATTATGGTGTAAATGCCACCCTGCATCCAAAACCGGTAAAAGGAGACTGGAATGGTGCAGGTGCTCATTCCAATTTCAGCACGAAATCCATGCGAGAAGATGGCGGAATAAAAGTCATTGAAGACGCATGTAAAAAATTAGAGAAAGCACACAAACGACACATTGATGTATATGGTGCACATAATGAAGAGAGGCTCACTGGGTTGCATGAAACGTGTAGTATCCATGATTTCAGCTATGGCGTAAGTGACCGGGGTGCATCTGTCCGTATACCTATGGGCACAGCCCATGCAGGGAAAGGCTACCTTGAGGATCGCCGGCCTGCTGCAAACATGGATCCCTATCAGGTTTGTGCTGTGATGATAGAAACCACCTGCAGTTAACAGGCATTCACTTTAATAATATATTAGATAAAGTGAACTATAATTTTGGGAGTGTTAAAGCTGAAAACCAAAGCATAGTCATTTTAGATTAATCAGAATGAAAACACCTGTAAGAATCGCATTGTTTGGATTTGGTAGAATCGGAAGAAATATTTTCCGGATCGGTTACGATAATCCAAACTATGAATTTGTTGCCATAAGCGATTTCGGCGAACCGGAATCATTGCACTATCTGTTAATGCGGGATTCAATTNNGGCTACCTTGAAGACCGGCGTCCTGCTGCAAATATGGATCCGTATTTGGTCTGTGCAGCGCTGCTTGAAACAACCTGCGGGTAATTTGAAAAATAGGTGTCTTTAGATACCTTATTTATATTTGCAATAGTATGAAATACCT
>DPYO01000042.1:2927-4017 GCA_003535775.1 Fidelibacterota bacterium
GGTAACCGCCGGACCCGTCTTTTGGTGGGAGGTGCGCCGGGGGCACTTCCATGGGATGCCTATGATGTGGATATTGTTCTTGATACAACTGGCGCATACCGCAAGAGGAAAGAACTTGAACCACATTTAAAAGCTGGTGCAAAACGTGTGATTGTTTCCAAACCACCGATCGATGAAATTGATCGAATTGTAATCCCCGGATTAAACGATAAAGAAATAGAACCCGGTGACAGAATTATTTCCACCACATCTGCAACGACGCAGGTATTAGCATTGACGTTAACTATTTTGGACCGTGAATTTGGAGTCAAACGGGCTATGATGACCACGGTTCATGCCTACACTTCCGATCAACCTCTGGCTGATGCTGTACGTTCAGATTTAAGACGAAGCCGTTCTGCGGTAGAGAATATTATTCCAAACGAGACCTGGTCTCCCGATTATGTGGAAACCCTGATTCCAAAATTTAAAGGGAAACTCAGTGGTGTTGCTTTTAATGTTCCTGTACCAAACGGTTCATGTGTTGACCTGACAACTGAACCCAAAGTTGTGCCCACAGTGGATGAAGTGAATGCTGCCGTAAAAAAAGCTGCCGAAAGTGAATTTAAGGGTCTTATAGGTTATACAGAAGACCCCATAGTTTCCAGCGATCTTACCGCCAGTGGGGAAACCCTTGTGTTTGATTCAAAAGCAACGATGATCGCTGCTGGCAAACTGGTCAAGACTATATCTTGGTTTGATAATGGCTGGGGATTTGGGAAAAGAGTGCTTGATGTTGTTGATTCCTATGCAACCCTGGATAACCGTGTGAAGGAGAAATCATGAGAATCGCAATTAACGGATTTGGAAGAATTGGACGCTCTGTCTTTCGGATACTGAATACCAGAGATGATTTTGAGGTAGTTGCGATCAACGATATTGCTGATAATGATGCACTTACATATCTTCTGAAATATGACACGGTAATGGGAAGGTTTCCGGATACTGTACATACTGAAAAAGACGTACTATATACTTCTACAAACGAAGTGAAAATGCTAGCAGAACGTAATCCAGCTGATCTACCATGGAAGGAGTTAAGCGTTGATGT
>DPYO01000077.1 GCA_003535775.1 Fidelibacterota bacterium
TGATGCCTCTGGATGAAGAGAACAAAGTCGGCGACCATGTAGGGTTTACACCTTTGGTACGCGCAAAAAATCTAGGTAAGGCACTCGGCCTAAACAATCTTTACCTCAAAAATGATTCCGTAAATCACCCTACTTTTTCATTCAAAGATAGGGTAGTCGCAGTGGCGATATCCAAAGCGATGGAATTTGGCTTTGACACAATCTCGTGTGCTTCAACTGGCAATCTGGCTAACTCTGTTGCTGCACACTCCGCAGAGGCCGGACTAAAAAGTTTTATATTTATTCCTGATGGACTCGAATCTGGGAAAATTTTGGGAACCATGGTTTATGGAGCTCAACTAGTTGCTGTAAATGGTTCCTATGATGATGTGAACCGCCTTTGCAGTGAAATTGCAGCGAATCATAAATGGGCATTTGTAAATATCAATATTCGTCCCTATTATGGAGATGGATCCAAATCATACGGCTACGAAATTGCTGAACAATTAGATTGGAAAACACCTGATAATGTAATTGTTCCTGTAGCAGGAAGTTCGCTCATAACAAAAATCTGGAAGGCATTTCATGAATTTGAGATGCTTGGCCTTCTGGAAGGAAAAGTAAACTCAAAAATATTCGCAGCACAGGCTACTGGATGTTCACCTGTAACAACAGCCATAAAAAATGGCACTGATGTAATCACACCTGTAAAACCCAATACCATTGCAAAGTCGATAGCCATTGGGAATCCAGCTGATGGCTATTATGGTGTAAAAACCACAAAGGATAGCGGTGGCTATGGTGAAGATGTGAATGATGAAGAAATTGTCCTTGCGATGAGACTTCTTGCTGAAACAGAAGGTATTTTTACTGAAACTGCTGGTGGCGTCACAGTTGGAGTTACAAAAAAACTGGTCCAACAAGGCCGCATCAAACCAGATGAGACTACAGTGATTTGCATAACAGGAAATGGGCTTAAAACTGTTGAAGCTTTAAGTGGGCAGTTTACCGATCCCATAATCATTGAACCCAAGCTGAATAGTTTTGAAGAAATATATTCGAATCGCGTATCAACCGCATAACAGTTTTAAGGAGATTTAAATTATGGCAATTAAGGTAAGAATTCCCACCCCTTTAATGAAACTGACGGATAACCAGTCTGAAGTGTCAGCCGAAGGGGAAACTATTTCTGATATTATCAATAACCTGGAAAATCAATTTAACGGAATAAAAGATCGGATTTGTGAAGCAAATGGGGCACCCAGACGATTTATAAATATTTATATAAACGAAGAAGACATTCGTTTTCTCGAAGGTGAAAAGACAGCCGTGAAAGATGGGGACGAGATTTCAATTATCCCAGCTATTGCAGGTGGAGTTGGAGCTTAATGATCGAGTTCACCGATGAACAGATAGAGCGCTATAGCCGCCATATCATGCTTCCTGAGGTAGGCGGATCTGGCCAGCAAAAAATGCTGGAAGCAAGGGTTCTTCTTCTTGGGGCTGGAGGACTAGGTTCGCCTGCTGCGTATTACCTTGCTGCCGCAGGTATAGGCAATCTTGGGATTGTTGACTTCGATCAGGTCGATCTCAGTAATCTCCAGAGGCAGATCATTCATTCGACCGAACGCATTGGTATGCTAAAAACAGAATCTGCAAAAAAAACTATCCAAGCGCTTAACCCTGATGTAAACGTCACTCTCTATAACGAAAAGATGGATTCAAGTAATATCATGAGTTTGATAAAAGACTATGATTACGTTGTAGACGGGTCAGACAATTTCCCAACACGGTATCTGGTGAATGATGCTTGTGTTATGAAAAATAAAACTCTAATTCACGGCAGTATTTATAGATTCGAAGGACAGGTCACAGTTTTTAAGCCAGGTGATGGGCCTTGTTACAGGTGTTTATATCCTGAACCTCCCCCTCCAGGCATGGTTCCAAACTGTCAAGAAGGAGGAGTTCTAGGGGTTTTGGCAGGGGTAATAGGAAACCTGCAAGTTGTCGAAGTCTTGAAACTTATACTTGGAATTGGGAAACCACTTGTAGGCAAGCTCCTTATATATGACGCTCTCAACACAGAGTTTAGGAACCTACGATTACGCAGAGACGTAAATTGCCCTATGTGCGGTGAAAAACCAACTATCAAGGAGTTGGTAGATTATGAAGAGTTTTGTGGGTTGCAAGGATAGGAATAAAATACATCAGAAACCAGTCCATTTTATCTGAGACGTTTTTTTTATTATGACATCTAATTCTCAATGTCAAACACCAAGATGAAACTGTCACTTCCAACAGAAGTCCAAACTCCTACTTGTCCAGTCATAGCTGACACTTCAGTACTAAAGACAATAGGCAACACTCCTCTAATTAGAATAAAAAATATCGGCAACGAATTTAAAGACGTCACCATCTTTGCCAAAGCCGAATGGAAAAATGCTGGGGGATCAGTTAAATCACGTCCCGCCCTCAAGATGATCGAGGATGGAGAAAAGTCCGGTAAGCTAACAAAGAATAAAATTATACTCGATTCAACATCAGGAAATACCGGAATTTCTTATGCCCTTATTGGGAAGATAAAAGGCTACAAAGTAAAGCTGGTGATGCCTGCTAATGTTTGCAAAGAAAGAAAAGGCCTAATGGCAGATTTTTATGGTGCTGAGATTGTCACATCTAGTCCATTTGAAGGATCTGATGGAGCAATTATTCTTGCAAAAAAAATCTACCAGGAAAATCCTGATATTTATTTCATGCCAGACCAATACAACAACGACTCAAACTGGAAAGCTCATTATGAAACTACAGCAAAAGAAATCTGGGCACAAACAGATCATCGGGTTACCCATTTTATAGCTGGAATTGGGACAGGAGGAACCATAATGGGGACTACTCGAAGACTAAAAGAATTTAACCCCAGCATTCAAGGCTACGCACTAGAGCCAAAAGAAGAATTACATGGACTAGAGGGTTTAAAACATATGGGAAGTTCAATTGTTCCTGGAATATACAAAGAGGAACAACTTGATGGGAAAATAAGTGTCTCAACAGACGATGCATACGACATGGTAGAGACTCTTGAAAAAAATGAAGGGATTCTGGCCGGGCAATCATCAGCGGCAGCCCTTTGTGGTGCATTAGAATTAGCAGGAAGAATCAAAAAAGGAGTGATTGTAACCGTCTTTCCTGATAGTTGTGATCGTTGTTATGTGAATTTCGGTAAATTCAAGGAGTACTACGAACAAAATCAATCCCACAAACTACCTAAGGCCGATCGATAAAAAAATCACATATCATGCCTCGATTTCAAAAACACCTCTTTATCTGCAACAACAAACGTACAAAAGATGATCCCCGCGGTTCATGTTCTGAAAGAGGTTCGGACGACCTATTAGATCATGCTAAAAAACGTATCCATGAATTAGGGCTAAAGGGAGAAATCAGGGTCAACAAAGCAGGGTGCCTTGATGCCTGCGCCCAT
>DPYO01000149.1 GCA_003535775.1 Fidelibacterota bacterium
TGTTCTGCTAAAATAAATTCGGCCGAATTTACGGGTATCGTAAAAATATAAATTCGAATTGTCTTTAAATCCGATACAAAACGAAAGGTGCTTCTCAAATTTCTTCTTAAGAGGATGAAGAAGCAACTTCCCTGTCATTCGCAGGTGAAATACCAAGAACCCCTGGCCTAATTCAAAAATAATATACTTCCCGCGCCTGCTTATCCGAACTATTTTTCTTCCCTTAACTGCGTTAATTACAGAGGATAAATTTCCATTTTCAATGACTTTAGAATATCCATTCGGCAAATCAATGGAGCGAATAAATTTACCTTGAAGAGCAGGCGATAAAAAGGCAACAACAGTCTCTACCTCCGGAAGTTCAGGCATGGATTAAACTACATTTCAAAAAAAAGGGCTCATAAACAAAACTGGTCACTTCAAAACCATCAATTTTTGGATATCTCTTCAAATGGATGTTTGAAGAACAACAAAATATTCCCCAGATCGATGTGGCAGCATAAGGCCAGTGGTTTCCAGCCCACAGATCTGGAGGGATTTCCTTCTTGTAATTATTATATTTTGAGCCATTTTATTTGATTAAAACGTCTCCTAATCAAAGTATGCCCAAAGGGCAATTTAACTTCTTTCCTTAAATGACCATGTGAATTCACAGGCTGATACAATTTCCCCATTTTCATTTTTTCCAACAGTTGCTACGGTAGCTGTCTG
Organism: Fidelibacterota bacterium; assembly: GCA_003535775.1. Lineage (GTDB taxonomy): Bacteria > Fidelibacterota > Marinisomatia > Marinisomatales > UBA8229 > UBA8229. Next base: position 712 of record DPYO01000149.1, read on the forward strand.
AGGCTCTTTGGTTTCAATTGCTTTATCTACTGCCCGGAAAAGTTTTTCTCCATCGGAACAGGTAAAGGTTATGGTATCGGTTGCTTTTTTCTGAAAGTCTGCTTTCATTGAAACAATTATAACTGCAACACTTGGGACTCTTCCTTTCGTAGCAAGAAGTGCTAAAACACCGGTGCTTAATTCTGCTGCCATGTTTAAGACTGCGAAATACGTTGACTGAAATGGATTCTTATTGAGGTATTTATACCCCACGCTTGTAGAACATTGATTTTCATCTAAATCCAGTACTTTTAATCCGGAAATAAAGGCCAAAGGAAGCTTGGTGATTGTGAACAACTTGAATAAAAATCTATTCTTCACCCGTTTGACAAATTTTTTTTGTTCTCTGTTCATATAATTATTCCACAACCAAGGGGATCATACCGCTGGCAATGGCTGCCGATATTTTTAGAAAACCTATCACTCTATTCAAAACATAATAACAGGATGAAAAAATATTTCCCGCAGCTCTTCTTTTTCAGCATGAAACTCCTTTTTCTCCCCATCATATTTCCTACGATTTTCATAGCCGAACCCGATTTTCAACCCAAAAAATTTTCCCTTGAAAGGAATGATTTTCCCGTAAGAAACTAAAATCCTTGAGAAACCACTATCAAACTCTGATACTGGAATTTGAAGATCAACCATCGATAGACTGTTTTTTGTTAATCCCCAATTGGTGTCACTTCTATCTGCTCTTAGGCGTGAAAATACGAAAGATATAGTGTTAGAAATATCTGGAAGACCATAATTTCTATAGCCTGCCTTAATGTCCCATTCCTGTCTCTTTGATCCCCTTTCGCCCCCCCCCTTCAGTTTCCACTCCAGGCGAAACCAATTTGATGGAACAAAACAGTTGTCAAAAAGCTGGTATAACCCTCCTGTGATCACTAATCCGCTTGCTCCAGAAGCTGCCCGGACAACCTCTTCCTTCTCTGTTACTTCCAAAAAATCAGCAAGCTGCCCTATAAACAGGCTCATCGACCACGGTTCCTGAACGCCGGCTCCCAAGCTCCTCAGAATATTAAAATCTTCTCCTAGGGTAAGAGAATTAAAGAACTCTGCTTGTTTTTCCTCCAACAAGGCGGAAAGAGATGCAAGTGGATATCCAGTCATTTCAAACGCAATAAAGCCGGGTTTCAATGACCGAATCATAAGCTGCCTGTAAAGACGAAACTCATTTTCATCCCAGAGATTAATTTCGGGTGTTGGATCCAGATCAACATACATTGTGTGATAACTTCGGTACACTCCAAAAACAAAGGAATTCCCTCCATCGAGATTCCCCAGTTTCCACTGCCGGGAAAGGGGCCTAACCTTTCGGTCGCTGAATTCTCCTTCCTCAGCAAACGACGGGAAAGAAACCTCTCCCCTGGTGACAGCAACTGATAAAGTGCCAAACAGCAGTAATGTTATAAATAAAAGTCTCTTCAATTTATCCAGAGGAATCAATTTGCAGGGTTCTCCCACAATTATTGATCAAACTACTTGGCGGGGCTTAATGAATATGGATTATTGATCACTGAATTTTGATCCAATTGGTGGACGGTAATGCTGAAAAGGAATCATCAATAGATTCTTGAAACTGGAATGTTCTTCCGGATTCATATGGGTATCGATCCCATAAATGAGATCATCCATTTTTTTCACATAAGTTGCAGTTCGAAATAAATGATCCCAGATGGAAAAGATATTTCCATAATTGCTATCCGTATGGGGTTGTACAAAGTGATGGTGTACTTTGTGGAAATGGGGAGTAACAATAATATATGAGAATGCTTTGTCAACAGCAAGGGGCATTTTGATATTGGCGTGTGAAAAGTGGGCAAAAAAAGCTGAAATCGTCTGGTACATCATGACTAAACCAAACGATGCGCCTGTGATTAAAACCGCCAGAGTGGTGAAAAGTAAGCGGAATATATTTTCACCGGGATGATGGCGCAAACCACTGGTCACATCCACATTGGGATCTGTGTGATGGATCAGATGAAACTTCCACAACCACCTAATATTATGTTGAATCCAATGTATCAGCCATGCACCAATGAGATCCATAATGATCAAACCACCAAACACATGAAGCCAAAGGGGTAATTCGATTAAATTTAATAACCCGGTATTATTTGTTTCATTATACTGAACCGCTGCAAAGATCAATGCTGCTCCAATAATATTGACAATTAGCGTAATGATAGTGAAAGAAATATTGATTCCGGCATGCTTTAACTTCCTGTAATCCATTTTGAAAAGGGGAACGCTAGATTCCAACAACAGAAAAAGTGTTAAACCACCTACAAGGAAGATGCCCCGTACTTCATCGGAGATATGGGTGAAAAAATGGAGTAAATCATGCATAATGATATTCCCGAGAATATAAAACTAAGGACTAATTTACAAACAAAATAACTGCTGTTGTGCGGGATATTTGGTTAATAATGATCTCTTCAATTTATCCAGAGGAATCAATATGCAGTAAATTTAGAATTTTCCTTTACGTTTATGAGAAATTGCCATTCCTTAAAAATAATCACAGCCAATTCCGGGATTTCAAGTGTTTGAACAGAAGTAGTCGGGTAGATACGTTTTTCTATGCCATTTATATCAACATCCAGTGGCATTCGAAAATCCGGAATCACATCAGCCCAGCGGTAAAATAGTTTATTCCCTTTTTGATAATACTCCAATTTAGGAGGCCTGTGATCAAAAAAATATTGATCAAAAAAGTACTCTAAATCCTGATCGGTCCTGGATTCCACATAGGTTTGAAAATCATCTGTTTTAACATGTTTGCGGGCATTGTCAACTGCGAACGATTTTAGAATATCCCACCATAGGCTATCATTGTCGATCATATGGCGGAGGGTATGCATTACCCATGCGCCCTTATTATAGGAATCCCCGAAAGCCCAGTAGTTTTCGTTCTCCGGCCCAACAATCGGGAGTTTGTTTTGGATGCTCGTACGCTTCCGCAACATAAAATCTATCATCACGTTATAACCAAGCTGATCTTCAATAAACATCGATTCGCTGTACACAGCCATGCCTTCATGAATCCACATATGGGCAGGGTCTGCTACAGTGACGCTGTTCCCCCACCATTCGTGTGCAGTTTCATGGAATAAAAGACCATCGACTATCCCATAATATGCTTTGGTCCAGGGACGGGATCCTCCCCAATTATTCCAGGCATTTCCATAGGTTACAGCTGACTGGTGCTCCATGCCCAGATAAGATACCTCCACCAGCTTATAACCATCCTCCCACCATTGGTAATCCCCAAAATACTTTTCGAAAAATCGGATGACATTCTTAGCCTGCTGGAAATGGTTTTTAGCAACCTCCTGATGATAATCCAGTACATAATGGTTTAACGATTCAATTTTTCCATTTCGATGAAGGGTGTCCTGGACCAGAACATAATGCCCCAATTGAACGGATATATTGTAATTATTGATGGGGTTGTTCACCTCCCAGGTATACGCCTTTTTCCCATTCTCTAAATCTTCAGACGTGCTGGTAAGCTGGCCATTGCTGACGCAAAACAATCCCGATGGAACTGTGAATGTCATCTTTGCACCTTCATCCGGTTCATCCATAATATGATCTTTTAAGGGCCACCATAACCCAGCCCCATCTCCTTCGCAAACGACAGAAACAAAGGGACGGCCCTTCTGGTCTTTTTCCCACACAAAACCGCCGTCCCAGGGCGGGTTTGAAGATTCCCGGGGTTTCCCTTCATATTGGACACGAAAATTGAACATTGTTTCACGATTGATCTTTGGAAAATTCACAAAAACAGCATCTTTCTTTCGTGTTGTTTCCAGTTTGTTGCCGAGATAATAAACGCCGTTTAACTGCATATCCTTTGCCAGGTCAACCTGCAAGACAGTAAAATCATCGATGGCAACAGCAGTAAAATCCACATATCCTTTTACATATTTTTTATCTACATCGATATCAATATTGATGTCATAATGCTGGACATCATAGCAGGTCCGTTCCGGTGATAATGCCCCCAGCAGCCGGTTGCGCTCCTTTAGTTTTGGAAAGGATGCAGCATTTTCTGGCGGTTCGCCCATGGATTGAGGGAGGTGGACAGGCAGACACCCAATAATCAGCACAATCGCTGGCAATAATGAAATTATTTTCATGAAATAGTATAATCCTGACGGTCTCAATCTACTTCTGCCCCCGTAAATAAAAAAACCCCGATGAGGATTTCTCCTTCAAGGCATATCTTTCCCCTGGAGAGCATCCTGTTCTTCCATCAACTCCAAATATTCATTTTCAAAAGCAGTGAGGTTTTCCATGGCCTTTTGTAGAATTTCATAGTCGTCAACATGGGTCGGATCTTGAATGGTGGAACGCTCTCTTTCCATTTCTTTTTCAATGGTATTGAATCGCTTTTGTATCCAGGCCAGGCGATTGTGGGTTCTTTTTCTTTCCTGATAATCCAGTTTGTTTTTTGAGGAAAATTTAGGTTTTGGCTCAATAATTTCTTCCGATTGTATTTTTGATTTTTTCCATTCATAATATTCATAATTGCCCTCAAACATCCGGATATCCCCTCCCCCTACTTCGCAGGTAAGATTAGTGACATTATTTAAAAAATGCCTGTCATGGGAAATACACACAATGGAACCTGTAAACTGATCCAGGCTTTTTTCAACTACGTTCCTGGAAACAATATCCAGGTGGTTGGTAGGCTCATCCAACAGGAGTAAATGTGCCGGATTAACCAGCATCTGCGCCAGGGACACCCGGGCTTTTTCTCCACCGGAAAGGACCTTCACATGTTTTTCAATCTCATCTCCCGTAAATAAAAAACTTCCCAGATAAGTACGAATCTCTGTTTCGCTCCACTCCTGGTTCGCCTTTCTAATTGACTCAAAGACAGTTTCCCCTGGATCTAGGATTTCCAGCTGATGCTGGGCATAATAGGCTCTATCCACATTGGCACCGATACGCACTGCACCGCCAGTCACATCTTCCACACCGGCCAGCATTTTTAATAAAGTCGATTTTCCTGCACCGTTATGCCCTACCAGTCCAATTTTCTGCCCCCGTTCTACGGTCAGGCTCATATCCTTAAATACTTTAACAACATTCCCGTAATTTTTTGTTACATTGCGGCAGGATACCACATTCTGGGGCAATCGATCAGGCTGAGGAAATCTCATGTTCATAGCATGATTGTGTTCTGAAGGTGGTTCAATCTTTTCCATTTTATCCAGCATTTTTACCCGGCTCTGAACCTGGGTTGCTTTTGTGTTCTTGTAGCGAAACCGTTCGATAAACCGCTCTGTATCTTTTATCTGCTTCTGCTGGTTTAGATAGGTCGCCCGGTGCTGTTCCAACCGCAGGGATTTTTCATCCTTATATTTCGAATAATTCCCATGGTACAGGGTGATCTTTTTCAAATCGATTTCAAGAATGTGATTCACAGAGCGATCCAAAAAGGCGCGGTCGTGGCTGATCATCACCATCCCCCCCTTCCAGTCGGATAAAAAGGCTTCAAGCCAAATCGTCGCTTCCAGGTCCAGATGGTTGGTGGGTTCATCAAGAAATATTATATCCGGTTCCTGCAAAAGAATTGCCGCCAAAGCCACCCGCATCCGCCAGCCGCCGCTGAACACATCCATGGTGTCCGTAAACTGCCTGTCCGTAAAGCCAAGTCCACCCAGGATTTTTTTGGCTTTCTCTTCCAGAGACCACCCTTCAAGAGCTTCGAATCGATTCTGGGTATCACCCAGCTGGTTTGCCAATGCCTGGTTCTCAGGATCATTGGCAATATCATGAGACAATGATAGCATTTTCCCTTCTAACTCACGAACCTCCGGAAATTTTGAAAGCACTTCTTCCAGAATGGAGAGACGGGACCCAGGAACGATTTCCTGGGCCAAATACCCGATAGTTACATTTTTGCCAATCTGAATATTCCCGGAATCGGGGGATTCCTCTCTCAGTATAATTCTAAGGAGGGTGGTTTTCCCTGAACCGTTGGGGCCCACAAGTCCTGCCCGCATTCCACTCTTGATGTAAATATTTACATCGGAAAAAAGGTCGCCATTCGGAAAAGATTTGGAAAGGTTCTCGAGACGAATCATTTTTTTATTACATGCAGCAGGACAAAAAGGAAACAGGTACTAAAAGTGATTATTTTTCATCAATCTAATCTAATACCCCCGCACACAAATAAAAAACTGCTCTTTATACCATCCCCACTTTTTTACAAAGAGGTGGGGGATGCTCACTCTTGACTACTGAGATTGAGGACTTTGTGCTATAGATTTTTAATTGCTAATGTCTTTTCTACCATCCTTTGAATAGAATTTTCTGGATTTAATTCTATAACCTCATCTATAGGTATCCAAGCTACATCATATGATTCATCGCTGATGGTTATTTTGTTAGAAGCAGGGTCAGTTTCTAGTAAGAATCGGATATCATAATGTTTATGTGATGGTTGGTTCATTTGTTTTGGTATCTCGTGTATATCTAAATCAAATATTTCATCACTCAAAATATTGAAATATTGGATTCCAGATTCCTCTTTTGCTTCCCGCAGTGCAACTTTGAGCAAGTCATTCTCACCATCAGCGTGGCCTCCCAATTGTAGCCACATCCCCAGTTTTTTATGATGAGTCATCAATATTTTTTCTTTATCTGCACTCAGAATCCATGCAGAACCAGTAAAGTGTCCATCATAATTATCTTTTAAAAAGCATCCATCAGTTTTTAGGAGACTCAACATTTC
>DPYO01000123.1 GCA_003535775.1 Fidelibacterota bacterium
GAATCACCAATGAGCATAGCGCCATTGACAGTCAATTTTGGAATGGAAAACCATCCTCCTTCCGGCAGGGATTTTGCACCATAGGAAATCAATTCACCTCCATCCAGGACCGATTTCATCCAAGGGTGGGTCTTAAGCAGTTGAAGTTCATGGTGAGAATCCACTGCTGGATTTGAATAATCCAAGCCAACGACCAATCCTAAATCCCAGATGTCATCCTGCATACCATATAAAAATGCCCCGCCAAAAATATTATGCCCAAGTGGAAAACCCATAGTGTGTGCCACATATCCCGGCTGGACGGACCCTGGGGGCATCTTCCACAGCTCTTTGACTCCAATCGCCCATACCTGTGGATTTTTTCCATTCATGAGTTCATGACGCTGAATGAGTTTTTTTGTCAAACTCCCCCTGGTTCCTTCCCCAAGGATAACGACTTTTGCATGAATTTCTGCTCCGGCTTCATATTGGGATTTTTGCTCACCGTTTTTGTCAATCCCCCTGTCCCCTGTCCGGACACCAATTACCTGATCTCCCTCATAAATAAGTTCCGTTCCAGGAAAACCGCAGAAAATGTCAATGCCCTCATTTTCACATTTTTCTCCTAACCAGCGTGTCAATTTACCGATGGAACTTATATAACAGCCATGATGACTCATTGGCGAAGGAATAAACGGGAATGAAAACTTTTTTGCTTTAGTTAAGTAATAGAGATGTTCTTCAGTTACTTCAGATTCAAACGGAATGTTCTGTTGGTCGAAATCAGGAAATAGTTCCTTTAGTGTACGAGGATCAACAATAGCTCCAGACAGCGAGTGCGCTCCAATCTCTCCAGCTTTTTCTAAAATTGCAATGCTGGCTTTCTGACCCGATTCTTTCAGCAGGTTTTGCAGATGGATCGCACCAGCTAAACTGGCAGGCCCTGCACCTACAAACAGAACATCCAGTTCAAGAACTTCCCTTTCAGACATTAATTTTTTGCAGCTTCAACAGCTTCCGAAAGTTTCGGAATAATTTCAAGGATATCGCCAACAATTCCATAGTCTGCAATCTCAAAAATCGGCGCTTCAGAATCCTTATTTACTGCTACAATATTTTTTGATCCTTTCATCCCAACCACATGCTGGATTGCCCCAGAAATTCCCAAAGCAAGATAAAGTTTTGGAGCTACATTCTGTCCGGAGCTTCCAATTTGTCTGGACGGTTCAAGCCAACCGGAATCAACGATTGGACGGGAAGAACCCAATTCAGCTCCTAATGCATCCACAAGAGTATTTACAATTGGCAAGTTTTCCTCTTTCCCTATCCCCCTGCCAACAGAAACAATTATTTCTGCATTCGTCAGGTCAACTCCTCCTGCCTCCTCTTTAAAGGGTTCTTCTGATTGCGTCTTTATAACTGAGCTGTCCATCTCAATTGAAATCGATCGTATCGTTGCTGCTCCAGCTTCCGCCTGGTCAGATTGATATGCGGCAGATTGAAAGCTGACCAGTGTAGTACCTTCGGATTGAGACACAATATCGGCAGCTAATTTTGCATTAAAGACCTGCTTTGTAAATACGGGAGTTCCATCATCAACCCTAAATTGAACCACGTCACTGATGAAGGGAATTCGAAGCCGGGCGCTGACCCGGGGTAAAAAATCCCTGACCATGTACGTATGCCCCATAAAAACAAAGCGGGGTTTCTCCTGTTCCAAAACAGATGTAATAGCCTGAGAATATCCATCGGATGAATAATTATCCAGGAGAGGATTCTCCAATAATAACACTTCCTCAGCATTGAACTTTCCCGCATTCTCTGCCAGGTCTCCCCCGTTTTTATCCATCACTAACATTGAAAGAGACAGATTCATTTCGGACGCAAGTTTCTGTCCTGCAGCAAGAGCCTCCAAGCTCATGCGGTGAATCGATCCTGAATTATTTTCTAGCGCTACAAGTATGTCCACCAATTCCCTCTTACAATACCTTGATTTCTGTTCGCAATGCTTCTACCAGCCGGGTAATTTGCTGATCTATATCTCCGGTGATCATTTCCGTCTGCTTCGCCTTTTGCATGCTGTAAACACGGGTGATAGATTGATTCACATTACTTTCAATTATTTCCGCTTTTGGCAGGGTTTTTATTTCCTTCTTTTTCGCACCCATAATTCCTTTAAGAGAAGGATAGCGAGGATGGTTTATCCCGGACTGAATGGACAAACATGCAGGCAGAGAAAGAGTTACCCATTGAAACCATCCCGATTCCAGTTCACGTTTGACCCGAATAGAATTTTCACCTATCTCTGTTTCCATAACCAATGTGGCAGACGACATTCCTAATAATTCGCCCAGTATCACACCGGTTTGCCCCATTCCTAGATCCAAGGACTGAAGACCAGACAGAATAAGGTCAAACTTCTCCTCCTTTAATGCTTTCGCAAATACACCTGCGGAGCGGAGAGGATCTGTTTCCGAAGGACCTTCTTCCGTAATGTGGACGCCCCGGTCAGCTCCCTTGGCAAGAGCTTCACGAATAACTTTTTGAGTTCGTCCTTCCGGACCCATGCTAATTACCACCACTTCCCCATCACCATTTTTTTCACGAATCTGGAGACCTTCTTCTAAGGCATAGGAGTCACTTTCGTTAGTTTCAAAATTCACGGAAGCTTCATCAATCCAACTGTGATCACTGCTAACCCGCAATGGTGATTCCCCTCCCGGGACCTGCTTTATCAATATCCCAATTTTCATTTTGATTGTCTTTAAGTCAATTTACTTTTTAACATAATTTCTAAGTGTTCCTAAAAAGAAGCCTAGGTAATTTATAAACTGCCTGAATAATTATCTCAAAACAATCTGATCTTAATCAAATTATTATACTAAAATTAACACATTTGTTATCTTGAAATATTTTTTTAGAAGCGCTAAGTTTTCACCAATCATTGAAAAAAATGAGGTCAATATTTGAGCCGTCTTATTCTGACCATTTTAGGAAATGCCCTTTTTATCATCGGTATATTTGTATTGCTTTGGGCTGTGAAACGGTGGCTGGAAAGAAGGAAATGGGATGAATGACCTGGCCATTCCTGATAAAAAAAAGGGTTTCTTCCCTTTACAATTTCAGTTTTATCTATTGATCAAATAAAAAAGGATGGAAAATTTATCCCTTTAAACGAAAAATGTGATTCAGAACACACGGTGTAAAAAATTTGTTGTATTCTACTACACGTCTATTTACCTTTGGATTGCCTCTAAATCTGGTTTTGTAGGGACAAAGACTGCAAAACAGACGAGTGGATGATTATGAAATTGAATATATTATTAAGTGATACCTATCTAAAAACGACACAACTGAGGAGAAATCAAATGAAAATGATGACAAAAATAATCTTAACAGCTTTAGTCTTTGTTGGGACTGTTATTCCGCAGACCATCGAAGCAAACTATCAGCTGGATTATGTAACTGTTCACTATACTTGGGTAGCGAGAGCCATGGAGAGCTCACTGGACTTTGCTGGCGGTTACGATCTTATGGGCAGTTGGCCCTCTAGCGCTACGCCTGCATTTCAATGGACACTATCAAGCTTTGCTCCAGGTGACACTATAACAGAAGTCTTAGTTCCACTCACATTTCAGGGAGCATTAGACTTTTTTCCCTATGGACCAGTCGCTTTAAATTGCACTTTCAATGATGATGGAACCTTTACTATTAATGAAGGAAGCACTTACCCCACAACCCAACTTATAGACTGTGAAACTTCATCAACGGTTCCACCGGTCTCTGAGTCTGGTACCTGGACTGATGGGGGACACTTACCTTATACTGATGGATTTTTAAATACCAGTGTGAGAGGCTGGGGAATTACTAATTCCGGTACCTTTGCCTGGTTCAATGCACCGGACCTGGGTGATGGCACAAATGGTAGTGGAATGTACAATCCTAATATGCAATATGATGGTATTAACTGGGGCAGGTTTGATGCCACCTATAATAATGACTATACCCAAATTCAAGATGCGTGGGTTCGCTGGACCGCGAATGACGGCATTGAATCAAACCTAGGAATTGTTGATCCTACTGATGATGATTATACAGAGGAAGAAGCAGGAATGCTTAACGGGATTATGGGTATAGCCGAAGCGCCAAGTGATAATACTACAATTCCAGTAATTGCAGCTTTAGCCGCTACATATGGCATTACCATCCATGTTCCTGATAATCCTGTTGCTTTAGGTGGTACAGGCCAGGATATTGATGGTGATGGAGAAGTAGACGGAGTGATAAGCGCTAATTATGGCTACCTCTTTGATCCTGTAGGTAGTGATGGTGCACCATTCAGCGGTGACGAATTCCTGCAATTTACAGGGTATTTTTTCACCGGAAATTTGATGAATGCAGCGGGAATTGGACAGGGAACTATGACTGCCTGTGGTACAGGATATGTCATGGGAGACGATCCAACGGGAAATGGCGGCCTGGGTAATGGCTGCCTATTCGATTGTGTTATGACCGGAGAAAGTGTAGAAAACTGCACGGCAAATTGCTCATTTCTCTCCGTTGAAGATTGCATTGATGATGCTACTGTTGCTGTATTAACAACATTTGGTTGCCCTGCAGAAGTTGCTGGTGGCGTTGCTGGTATGGCTTATGCAGAGGGTAATGTAGGACCATGCCTTCTTGGAGGCGGTGACCAGCTGACCTGCGTCCTTGGTGGAGTTCTCTGGGCCGTTGGAGCTGCTCAAGTAGCTACAGGCGGAGCCTGGATGTTCCCCAATGACAGTGACCATGATGTTGATCTTGCCTGCCTGGCAGACGGCGACCCCTCTGATTGTAGTGGCCGCTTGACCATGGAAGTAGATAATCTTTGTGTACCAAGAATGTCAACCCAAAGAATTAACGCCAGATTCCAAAATACAGCCAATGCGCATGGTGCAGCTAACCCTGTGTTCATGTCCACTGCTGCCGGATGGAATATGGTGGGACTCCCAATCGTTGCTGGCGGATATGAATACGGTGATATGTTTGGAATTGACCTAACTGGTGATGGTGTAGCTGATACTCCAGCAGCCACAGATGGAACCCTGTATTCCTTTGACGGCAGCTATAACGCTGAATCAGCAATGGCTCCCGGGCAAGGATATTGGCTGAGATTTGATATGCCTTGCTGTGACCCAGCAATCTATGGTGTCCCAGGCCATCCTATGGGGGGTTATGATCTACTTACTCAAACCATTAGCTTGAGCGAAGGCTGGAATATGATTTCTGGTATTTCCGTACCTGCGGATGGTGATGACATAGATGATCCAGGTGACATCCTTATTGAAGGTTCGGGGTATGGATTCAGTGGGACTTATTATCCAGCCGAATTTATTGATCCCGGTCAAGGATACTGGGTCCGTGCAAGTGCAGACGGCGCTATAACCATTGCGATTGGTGCCGGCGGTGCCGGAAGAATAGCTGAACCAGTAGATTATTTGAAAAACACCAGCTATCTTACCATTACCAATGGTGATGGTCTTAAAGGTATGCCGCTCCACTTTGGCGCTGCTGTACCTGAGAACGATAAAATCAGATACGGAATGCCTCCATTACCACCAGCAGGTGCTTTTGATGCCCGTTTCGCTGGTGATATGAGATA
>DPYO01000094.1 GCA_003535775.1 Fidelibacterota bacterium
CAACCAGTATCCTTCACCTTGAATGAGACTTGTTTCAAGGCTATATCCATCATCAAAAGAGTAAAGCGTTCCTTCAATTGACTCAGGAAATAAGATGGTATATGATACACTATCAACCTGAAGGGGAAGCCCAACCAAATTCCAGTCTGAGCTATAAGTAATAGTTAATTCCAGAGCATCATCTGGACAGTAATTCCCATCAGGAGCAAGCTGAGGCAATTTATTGCTACTGTTATTCACTACTCCATGCATGATTATATCAGTAGATTCAAATAATTCCGGTGAGCAGGGCTCCCATTCATTTGCAATGCCTGCACAGGTCTGGGGATCATCTAAGATGCCCATATCGGTTACGATACACCAATACAAATACTCTATAGCCATGCATTCATAATCGCAAGTATAATCGTCATAGTGGTACCATGCTTCTTCGGGATAATTATTTGGAACTTCTAAAAACTGTCCTCCCCGTGCAAGGTCCATAGCATCAGACATAATTGATGAGTTTGGAGCAAGTCCAAATACATTTGGATAAATGGATACATGGCCAACGTGGTTGATAGTATGTAAAACCTCCTCCACCGTTGCATCATCGCCCCAGTGCCCTGGTTGAGAAGGATCAATTTCATTTCTCCATAAAACGGCTGAGACACCATCACCGTCATAATTATCCATAAAATTATCCATGCAGGCATTTCCATCATATGAAAAAACCGGCATCAAGGCCTGCCTGTTTTGAAGCTCGAAAAAAAGTGCCTCATCATCCACAACTCCATCTTCGTCATTATCAAGCAACTCTGCTGCAACCGCTGCCACATGCAAAACTTTGTAATCCGGAACACTGGACTCCGCGTACACCTCAAAACAATCCAGGACATTTACATATTTGGTAAAACATTCAAGTGCATCGTCATCAGCATTTGGATTTGGCTCAATCTCAAGACACACCTCATTTTGTGCTTGAAGCAACATGGCAAGAAAAAATAGGCTCATGTTAATTTTCTTCATTATTGACCTTTTTACCAAGAAGTAGATTAGATGAGTAATTTAATCATCAAGGGTGATGGTTCCTGGATTATATGCCCGAACCCAATATCCTTTACCTGGCTCAAGAATCTCTGCATTTGAATAACCACTAGGAGCAAAACCATAAACTGTACCAGGGATGACAATTCCACCCGGATCCTGTATGCCTGATATATTAAAAGAAGCGCTTATGCCTGATATAAGATTCCATCCCTCATTCAGACTAATGGTAAGTTCAGTAATTAGAGTTCCAGCAATAGTGGAACTGCCGGCATCATTAAATCTCAACCAGTATCCTTCACCTTGAATAAGACTTGTTTCAAGGTTATATCCATCATCAAAAGAGAATAATGTTCCGTCTATTGATTCAGGGAATAGATTATTATATAAAGAATCTGCAACTTCAAGGGGCAGACCAACAAGGTTCCAATCTGCCTGATGATCAATTGATATCTCTTCATTATAGAGTTGGCCATAAAGAAACAAAAAAGCATCCGATTGTATTTGTCCAAAATATTCATTCGGGCCGTCAAACCAATATCCATTAAGAGTTCCCCAATATTCATGGGGTTGCCCTTCTTCACCGTGGAACTCATTTTCTATTCCTAATTCACTTAATCTACCCTGTATAAGATTTGATCCGTATACAATCGGTAGTAAAATATTAAGACTAAATGGAAACCCGGAATTATAAGGAACAATGAGATCGGAAGTTCCATGAAATAGAATGGAAGGCACATCATTCTCAGGATCAATCCAATCTAGATCTCTAATTGCACCCCAGCAGGATACCAGTGCCCTTGGCCGACTGTCATGGTCATATAAATTACCTTCACAATCTATACACCCTAAATCTGGATCACCTCCGCCACCATAGGTTGACTCAGGCCGTTCATCATCTTCAGAATAAGCCAAATGAAGTCCAATAAATGACCCGGCGCTTGATCCCCATACAAATATATTGTTTTCATCAATATTGTATTCGCCGGAAAATTCTTTCAAATATCTTACAGCAGCGCTAGCATCCTGAACTCCTCGATAAACAGCCCGTTCACCACTGTAAGTGCTCAGTATATTCAGTCCCAATCTGTAATTTATACTGACAGCTACATAGCCTCTTTTTGCCGCAGCAATTGACAATGCCACTACATCATCTAATTCATTATGACCTGAAAAAAAAGCACCTGCATGGATGAAAATAATGACTGGGCGCTGGGTCTCCGTATCTCCTTCGGGTTCATAAATATCCATATCCAGATCTAGATCATATGTGTTCCATTCAAAGAGAAAAATAAAAGGGAGATCAGGGGCATTGCCATATACTACATCTTCTGTAATAGTTACATTTTCAAAAACTTCATCTAAATAGCGAATTGGATCAGCAGATAGACTGTTTAATATAAGTATCAAAAAGAAAACATAGTTTCCAAACATGCTTTTTTTAGATTTTTTCAACATTAACTGATTTGATTTCATACAGAAGATAATTTTATTTTAGCAACACCATTTTCTGGGTCTGAACAAAATCCCCAGCACGAATCTGGTAGAGATATACACCTGCACTCACCGGCTTGCCAAAACTGTTCGTAGAATTCCACATGACTGAATGGTGCCCTGCAGGCTGGTTTATATTAATTATCTGGTTTACTACTCTTCCGTTAAGATCGTATATTGTTAGCGTTACATGATTATCAACCGGAAGATCATACCGTAGAGTTGTGATTGGGTTGAAGGGATTAGGATAATTCTGGTGGAGTGCAAAAGCAATTGGTATGATTGCTTTTC
>DPYO01000016.1 GCA_003535775.1 Fidelibacterota bacterium
TATGGTGCTACGGGTACGACAAACTATAACGAAATTGCGTCTGCAGCTACATCCGGATCGATCCTTTCAAAAGTTTATTTTTCGCTGGGGATCGGGCTGCTTCTTATTGGTTTTGCTTTCAAGGTAGCCTTGGTACCTTTTCACATGTGGTCTCCAGATGTATATCAAGGAGCACCTACCACGGTGACAGCCTTTCTCTGCACGGCACCCAAAGTAGCTGGGTTTGGCGCTTTGTTGAATATTTTTATTGTGGCCTTTATGGAAATTCAGGTTGAATGGCAAAATTTATTTTGGATATTAGCTGCATTAACCATGACTGTTGGAAATATCTCAGCTCTGATGCAGTCTCATGTGAAACGGATGCTTGCTTTTTCTAGTGTTTCTCATGCTGGATATCTCGTTTTAGGTGTACTTGTCCTAAATAGTGTTGGTCTTTCTGCAGTACTTTTTTATTTGGTAGTTTACTCAGTAATGAATCTTGGTGCTTTTGGTATCATATTACTGTTAGAAAAGGATGACAAAGGATTGGCTTTCGAAGATTACCGGGGATTTTCTGCACAGCACCCATGGATGGCAGTTGCTATGGCATTATTTATGATATCACTAGCTGGATTTCCCCCTACAGGTGGCTTCGTGGCAAAATATGGACTTTTATCTTCAGCTGTTTCGGAAGGATATATTTGGCTTGTGATTATTGCGGTTCTCAACACGCTGGTTTCGGCATATTACTACCTACGGCTCATTGTGAATATGTATATGCAGGAAGAAAAGGAGGCTCCTCATCCAGTATCTGGAGTATTGGTACTAGGTCTAATCGGATTATTAGCTGTGATTGTTCTTACCCTTGGGATTACTCCGGAAATTCTTTTAAAGATTACTGCTGAAGCAGCAACTACTGTTTTCTGATGAAAGGATTTACTACACATATTTATATTTATGAAAAAATAACACGTTTGCATATGATGATTCCAAAATTTTTTTTCTGCTGGATGGTTCTTTTCTTTTTTCTAATAATACCAGCGGAAATTATGGGGTCAACAGGGGGAGATATTTATACTCCTCATTTGGCCGGTTCTGATTTGTCTATTTCCTGGGTAATCCCATTTATCGGGATATTGCTTTCTATTGCAGTTTTCCCGTTGGTTGCTCCAACATTTTGGCATCATCACTTTGGAAAAGTAACGTTCTTTTGGGGCGGGGTTCTTTTGCTATCAATGGCGATTCAAAAAGGATTGCCCACTACTTTTTATGAATTTCTCCATGTTGGCTTTTTAGACTACATTCCATTTATCATTTTGCTTTTGGCTTTATTTACCATCTCTGGTGGAATTCGGCTTACGGGAAAATTGGTAGGTAGTCCCATTGTAAATACAGGGATTATTCTTATTGGAACCATTCTTGCCAGTTGGATGGGAACCACCGGCGCTGCCATATTGCTGATTCGTCCATTGATCCGGGCGAATATCGACCGGAAACACAAAGTGCATGTAGTGGTATTCTTCATTTTTCTTGTGGCAAACATTGGTGGATCTTTAACTCCGCTAGGTGATCCACCCTTGTTTTTGGGCTTTTTAAAAGGGGTAGACTTTTTCTGGACGACGAAAGCTATGCTGGAACCAATGCTATTTGTGGTGGTTCTGCTGCTAATACTATTTTATACACTGGATTCATTTTACTATCGAAAAGAAGATCTTCCTGATCCATTAGCAAAGGTTACGGACCAATCGGGAGTAAAACTTGGATTGGAAGGTACATTCAATTTTCTGCTTCTTGCTGGTGTGATGTTTTCAGTGTTGTTGAGCGGATTTTGGCATCCGCAACTATCTTTCACTGTTTTCCATGTAGAAATAGAATTACAGAATATTACCCGGGATATTCTCCTGTTAGTGTTAACGGGAACAAGCTGGAAAATGACACCGAAGGATATACGAAGGAAAAACGAATTCACATGGTTTCCCATTCAGGAAGTAGCCATACTTTTCGCAGGGATTTTTATCACGATCATTCCGGCGATTGCTATTCTGAAAGTTGGAGCCGACGGCGCACTTGCCGGTGTGGTAAATTCCGTGTCGTACAATGGAAATCCGGTGAATGCCGCGTATTTCTGGGCAACTGGAATCCTTTCCAGTTTTCTGGATAATGCTCCAACTTATCTGGTGTTCTTCAACACGGCAGGAGGTGATGCAGTCCAGCTTATGGGTGAATTATACACGACGTTGCTGGCTATCTCTGCAGGTGCAGTGTTTATGGGTGCCACCACATACATTGGAAATGCACCTAACTTTATGGTGAAATCTATTTCAGAAGAAGCAGGAATAACCATGCCGAGCTTCTTTGGATATATGTTTAAATATTCCTTGCCGATTCTCATTCCGATCTTCATCTTAGTATCCGTAATTTTCTTCTAATGAGAATTTCAAAGGTTACTACAAAAGCTGGTGATAAAGGGCAGACTACCCTTGGAGATGGAACAACTGTCTCAAAGTCTCATATACGTATCGAATGCCTAGGACAAATTGATGAGCTAAATGCCACGATTGGTTTTGTATGCACTGGATGTAGGGATGACAAATTAGTTGGTATATTGCAGAGTATCCAGAATGATTTGTT
>DPYO01000089.1 GCA_003535775.1 Fidelibacterota bacterium
AAACCAATAATGGAAAGTATTGATTGTTGCTTCAATAAATGCTGTTAAAGGAATAAAAAACAAAATTTTAAATTCAGGGAAATTGAGAAAACTCATAATCGTTGTTTTTAATAATAGGAAAAATATTAAAAGAACTATGGTAAACATGGTACTCAGACCGATGGAAAGGATAAAAAGGTTTATTGCTTTTTTATCATCAGCAGCTATTGGTATAGCCATTTCATATCTCAAGGTTATTACGATAGCAACAATAGCTGAAATAGACATTACTAAAGCAAGATTGCCAAATGCTTCTGGTGTAAATAGTCTCATAAAGATTGGAGAAAAGCCAAGAAAGATTAACTGGCCAAAACCAGTACCGGAGGTCATCACTGCTACATCGGAAGCAAAGGTTCCTTTAGTTAATATTCTTTGAATCTGTTCTCGCAATTTATTCTTATTCTCCTCCATGAAAAAAATTACTATATAAATCAATCGTATTATCTACCATTTTTTGTGCAGGATACTTTCGAAGAGTAGAATAACCATTTTCAATTACCCGTCTTCTTAATTCAAGATTTGTTAGCAATTCTCGGATTTTTACTCCAAGTGTGCTCACATCACCTGGATTAACAAGAAAACCATTTTTTCCGTCTTTGATCAATTCTAATGTTCCGCCAACGTTTCCTCCAATGATAGGGAGTCCCTGTGCCATCGCCTCCAAAAACACCAACCCGAAGCCTTCCATCAGCGAAGGCATAACAAAAATAGAAGCTTTTCGATAATAAGTTTTTATCTTTTCGGGAGGAATCCACCCGAGAAATTTCACGCAGTCCATCACACCCAACTTACCCGCTAATTTCTTCATTCTACCTATGTTTTGATTTTTGCCAATAACCTGTAATATCAATTCAGGAATTTCTTTTAACAGTGCAGGCATTGTTTTCAAAATGACAGTTAACCCTTTCCTCTGAACATTCCCCCCTACCAGAAGCATGATCGGTCTATGGAGGCGTTCTTTTTCTAGTTGATCATCAATGGGGACGCAATCCAGATTCATACCCAGATAAATTGTCTTTATTTTTCCACGTGGGATATCGTAGGCTTTAGAAACAGTTTCTGCTGTTGCATTAGAATTCGCAGTAAGCCCAGCCAGCTTTTGCATTGCTTTTCTTTCGGTCAGAGTAACGAAAGAATAATATAACCAACGTTTTATCCAATCCACATAATCATCTTTATAATAGAACGGATTCCATCTATGTCTCGCAAAATAATCATCGTGAAGTGTGCCAATTGCGGGGATCTTCCCTTTATAGGCATGTGATTCCCGAGCATCTGTAAAGTGAATAATATCAGCATTAATATTTTTTATAACCTCAGCATATGCGTAGGACAAAGAATACCACCCCCCATGCGTCAAATCATATTTAGATGGTGATACAGGAATAAAATCCATTCCTTCAGTATTCATTGGATCTCCTGGAGCGATCACCGTGACTTTTATACCTGACTTAACTAAGCCTCTAGCTAAGTGTGTGGAATACGCTCCAAGTCCAGACCAATAATTATTGAATTGCTGGGTACAGAGGACTATATGTTTCAGGGTAGATACCAAAATTATTTTATTGATATCAAGTCAATTTGAGACGTCGTCGATTAATCCAGATAGCGTAGCCTAGTAATACAGCCAACACTGCAATGAAAATTGTCCTGCTTAAAAATAGTGCCCGATAAAAAGATGGTAAGGCAAAACGGAATTCCACTTTATGATCCCCTGCGGGAACCATGACAGACTGCATAAAGTGATTCGTTTGATATATTTCGGTTTCTTCTCCATCTATGTAAGCACGCCAACCAGGTGGATAATATCCCTCACTAAAAGCCAATAATGCATCATTTATCATTTCAACAGAAATTATCGTTTTCTCCGATTCCCAATGTTCAATCTTAACTTTTGATCCTTCCAAATTAAACTGCATTTTAGGTATTTTTTTTGTAAGGATAGCTTTTTCAACAGGATTAAAATTGTTTGCTTTGATTAAATCTAGTGTTTCAAATTTATCTTGAGATACAACCACGCTGTCAATCAGAAATACCCTTGGTAACCAGTTTTTCAACCGATAAATATGCTCACCCTGTATTGATTGTTCAAGAATCAATTCAGGGTGATTAAATCGTTTCCTTGAAATGGCATATTTTGTGTTTGTCAATCGAAGAAAATTTAAATTATCAAAAAAATTTTGACCAATAAAATCCTGATAATTTGCCATCTTTGCGGCATGATAGCCCCCAATAGAAGCAACCCCGAACCATCCATATTCATTGGTAGTTCTATTATCTAAAGGATAAACGCGAAATATATCGTTATCTTTCTGCAAATAGTCAATTATCCCTGTCTTATGTGGTTCCATCTCTTGTCTAGATATATTTGAAAACATGGGTGAAATGACTTTTCGACCCACATATCCGAGATCAGCAATCATTAGGACAAGAATGATTACGACAAATGGCTTCATTTGTATTTTTTGTTCTAAGGCAGCCCAGATAAGACCCAGCGTCCCTGCAGACAGCAAGATGGCTATCCACATATCTTTATAAAACATATCAAACCTCATTTTATAAAGGTAATTGATTTGTTGTGGACTTTGAAATTGCCGGATTCTTTCCGTTGCCTGATCCGCATGGTTATAAACACCAAACATTAAGTTTTGTAATCCATCTCTGAAAACCAGTACGATTACTGAAAATATGCCTATTCCTATCAATATGCGTATGAGTACCGTTTTCCATTCGGTTCCCTTTTGCTCGGTTATTTTTTCTAGGAGAATCTGAAATCCACAGCCTGCCAATACAGCCGTGGCCATTGCAAAGAGGATGAGTATCATGGATGGCTCCCGAAACTTATTAAAATAAGGCAAATAATTCAGGAGAAGGGACGATAAAATGGAAAAATTCTTTCCCATTCCAATGAACAATGAAAGTACTAAAACAATGACAAAAAACCAATAGTCACGTCGTTTTTCCCCTGCGATAAGTGCGATGAAGGCCAAAATCACGACGGGAATACCAAGATAATGAGGATATGAAGTAAATGGCATATCTCCCCAGTACGTATTGCCTCCGAATCCACTAAACCCCGGAATAATAAAAGTGAATATTTCCCACCAGTCAAACGACCAACTCGTTGCATAATTAAAGGATAAACCACCTGAGCCTGAGGAATCCCCTGCTCCCCGAATGGAAAATGGAAGATATTCTTGCATGGGCATCAATACAATGGATGCCATATAATATCCTATCGCCAATGAAACTCCGGTCATTCCCATTGTAGTCATTAGCCTAGCCCATGTTTCCTTCTCGATTATCCCCTGAATCAACCGATAAAGAGAATATAAGCCAATCAGCAGCAATCCATAGTACGCTACCTGAGGATGGTAACTGCCGATCTGAGAACCAACTGCACCACCCAGAAGAACCATAAATATCCATTTTCGTGTATCCCATAATCGGCGCAGAGCATACAATATCAACGGAAGATGAATAAAGGTGACGATTCGATTTGTGTGTGGTGTCCCCAGTATTTTTGTCGTAAAAACAAATGCAATCGCTCCAACAAACGATGCATAATATCCCAACCCATAGGATCTTAATAGCAGTATCATAAAAATAGCTCCGGCTAGGATATTAAAGGTAAAACCCTTAGCAAGGCTCCGGAGAATATTACCTGGAATAATTTTATAAATGGTCTCTAAATTATATTGTAATCGGTATGTTCCAGAAGAATGAAACGGCATTCCACAAAAAATATATGGATACCACAAAGCGTTTTTCCCAAATTCAGCCTGGTAGTCATTTTGATATTTTTCAAAGATAAGTCCCTGGGTCTTTACATCGCTGATTGCAAGTTTTTGTCCTTGTATGACTGGTTCCTGATAAAGAAAAACTATTCCCAAAATCAATACAAGGATCATGGCAGTCCAGGGTTTCCACTGAATAATTTGATGATTTATTTTTTTATCCATAATTAGTTTCAACTCAACCCATTTTATTGTTAATGGATCTTTGAATTATATTGAGATATTTACTCACCCGGTTTTTCCAAGAATACTTTAATGCCCATTCCCTTCGGGAGACTAAATTCTTCCTATCATCATGAACCATAGCGTTTTCTATTTCCTGCACAAAGGCATCGTTATCATCCGCAAGATATAGAACCTCCTCAAATTGCTCCAAAACTTCTGAGGAAATCGCCACTACTGGTTTACCCAGTGCAAGATACTCAAACATTTTCAAAGGAATCAATCCTTTCCCAACCTCTGTATGATTGAACGGCATAAGGCATACATCAAATCCCGAGATATATTGAGGAACTTCCTTGCGTGATTTCATTCCTAAAAAGTGTACATTCTCCAAATGTTGCAATTTATGAATATTTGGATTTTTCTCATTTAATCCAATAATCACAATGGACACCTCCTCATAGCGTCTCGACACTTGGATGAGCAATTCAACATCAATCCATTTCCCAATAGATCCAGAGAACCCGATGATGGGCCGTGGAAGGTTTTTCATATCATCCTGCAGTGATTCATCTGAATAGCGTTCCGGATTAAATAAATCAACATCCACACCGTTAGGAATATCAAAAACTTTAGTATTCGGTATTTTAAAATAGTCCAGTAATTTAGCTGAGACTCTAAACACAACATCCACACAGGAAATTAACTTTTTTTCATCTTTGCGAATCCTCTTCGGTTCCCCCATCCCTGCCATGGGTAAAAGTACCGACCAATCATCAACACAATGATAAATTGCCACAGATTCATTCAGTTTCCCAATCATATCAGCAGTTTGGTGTAAAAAGGTCCAGAGTAAAGGATATTCAAAATTCAATTTCTTTGTTGCTCTTCGAATTTTTGCAAGAAGTAATTTTTGATTCAGCCATCCAATCCACTGAAAGTGATTCCGGTAAGGTAATCGTGGGTATGGAGTTAGTACGGATAAATTATCATTTTCGTATTGCAGTCTTCCAAATGGAACCACGGGCCACTTTTTTCCTATCATTCCAGAAAGCAATTTGCCAAAAGAGTAATTTGCTTCAACATAGAGCACACGGTTATTCTTGATGAGTTCCATGGTGATATATTGCTTGGACGTCCAGTAACGGTCATCCAGCATTTGATTGGATATCAAGATGATATCTTTACCTTGCACCATTATGCGTCCTTCAGAATGGTTTTTAATTCTGCTCCCAATTTTTCTATAGAAAGCTTTTCGTGAAAAAATCGATGCCCATTTATTGAAACCGTGTAGCGAATTTTTTTATTGGTGCGGATGAACCGAATCTTTTCTGCTATTTTATCCGGAGTAGGCTCCGAAGTGAAAATGTGTTCATCCGGTGTCAGAAGTTCACGGATAGCAGGCGTATCAGCCGTTAAGGCGGGTTTACGGACAGCTAATGCCTGAAATAATTTATTGGGGATGACCCTTTTGGCTTTATCAGAATCTCCAAAAATCCCAAGGAGGAGATCTGCTTCTGCCATCTTTTGTGATAATTGATTATAGGGAATCCAATCCATCAATCGAACATTATTCAATCCCTGTTCCTTTATTTTTTTCTCTATTTCAGACCGGAGCTGACCTAAACCTACTAACGTAAATATAATATCTATTTCAGATTTTAGAATACCTGCGGTTTCAATTATTTTTTCTATTCCATGAAGAGGAATAAATTTTCCAATAAACATCACATGAAAATTATTTTTAGGTTTTGCCGTTTGTTCGGGGGAAAATAACCGATCATCCGCTCCAACAAATAATCGTTTAAAATTTATGTTAGGTAGATCGAGTTCATTTCTGAAATACTGAATATGGGCTTCCGTATCGAGTAAAACAACGTCCGACATCTTACAGGCGTATCTATCCAAAAAGCGCATCAACCGGGCTTTTAAGGAAGATGTTGTAAAATAACCACGGTCAACAATTACGGTATCATACAGCGAGACTAAAGGATTGAACACCAATTTCTTTCGACCAAAAAACGCCATCATTTTAGCCAAAAATATATCCAGATGACCAATGTACCCGACAATAATAATATCATGCTTTGGGATGAAGAACACGTATCGAAAAAGAAGTCGAAATTGGGCAATAAAAAAACGCAGAATAAATGTTATTGAAAACCCAAACTTTTCCCCTTTGGTCACCGTTTTTTCCCACAAAGGAACATGGCATTCGAAAACAGTAACCGCATTCCGACGTAATCCTTCAAGTAATATAGAATTTCTTGGATAATTTCTTTCGTAAGTACCAAAATAACAGACACTCATGATTCTTCTCAAAATAATTCAGAGGAGTTCCAGAAAATCCAGAAACGAAATAACAGAATTAGATTATCTGTTTTACTCTTGATTCCTTTTCTTGAGCTCCCCTAGTTATCATTTCAGCAATCAATCCAATGGAAAAGAACCACAATCCAAGTATAAAGAACATGGCACCAAATAGCATAAGAGCTAAATGTTCATAAAACGAATGTCCGAAAAATATTTTTTTTCCAATTACGTATAATTCCACAGTAAGTGATGCAAGACCACAAAAAAGACCAAAAAATCCAAACAGATGGAGTGGTTGCTGAGTATAGCGGTTCATAAATATTATCGAGATCAGATCAAAAAACCCATGAAACAACCTGGAGCCACCATATTTTGTAACTCCATGAATTCGAGATCTGTGATTAACTTGAATTTCACTGATTCGAAATTTATAATGTCCGGCAAGAGCCGGAATATAACGATGACGTCCACCATATAAATCAAGGGTCTTAATAACTGCTTTCCGATAAATCTTTAGACCACAATTAAAATCATGGATTTTTACTCCCGTCATTATTCGTGTTACATAATTAAATATTTTTGAGGGAAATCTCTTCGAAATCGGATCCTTTCGGTCTTTTTTCCATCCAGATACAAGATCAAACCCTTCCTCAAGTTTTTTCATTAAATTTGGAATTTCGGCAGGGTCATCCTGTAAATCTGCATCCATGGTAATAAGGTATTCTCCCTTAGCACACTTAAACCCTTCTGCAAGAGCAGCTGATTTTCCATAATTTCGATGAAATTGAATCAGAGTCACGTTTTCATCTTTTCTTGACAAATCATTAAGGAATTCAGTAGAACCGTCAGTTGAACCATCATCTACAAATAGGATTTCCCACTTTTTGTAAATATGCAAAACCTTTCGAAGCTGATCCATTAACTCCGGAAGAGAACCAATTTCATTGAAAACTGGGATGATAACAGAAATCATTTGATCTGCCTGTTAATTATGTAAAATTGTTGAAGGAATTGCTCTAATTAAACGTGGATAGGACATGCCGTATTCCCGTTCTTCAATCTCAATCTCAATCTGATTTTGATTATCATTAATCTGAAACATAGCCTTAGACACCATGGATCCGGCAGCGTCTGGTTTCGTTTGAAAACTAATACTTATGGACTTATGGTCAAACATGAAATCCTTCGGATATTCTTTTCCTCTGAGTTGAGGGTCAATACCCCAGAAATACCTGGTTAAATCTGTTGGTTCAAGTACTATTAAAAAAGGATACTGACTCTGAATTTGAGTTGTTAAAAACCATTTGTCCTGGAGAATATCCCAAGCATAAAACTCATTTCCCAAAAGTTGAAGATATAATGTCCGCCGTCCAAGAAAATCACGGAATTGAATATAAGTACTGTCATTCCTTACTGTAAAATAAAAGGTCAATTTCCCCTGCAATTCTCCCTTTGAAATTAACTGGCCCTTTCCTCGACATTGTTTGTACTCTGATTTCAACTCTTCATAAGACCATTTATAATCTGGGATTATCATACCAAATGCGGGTTTTTGGCTACAATTACTCAGAACAAAAAAAGACATAATTAATACAAGTATGAATCGATTATAATTCACTTAATTTTTTTCTCAAAACTGCATTGTTTGGATCTATTTCTAATGCTTTTCGAAAATAGTGAATTGCCTCTTCGATTTCCGCATTTTTTATTAATACATCACCAAAATGTTCGAGAACTACTGCATTGGTATCTTCAATTTCAACAGATTTTCTGATATAAGCCAGTGCACTGTCAATATTCCCTATTTTGAAATGGATCCAACCATAGGTATCAAGATAAGCAGAGCTCTTTGGAGAAAGAGATATCGCTTTTTTGGACATTGCAAGGGCAATATCTAATTTTTCCCCGCGTTCAACCAAGCTATAGGAATAATTGTTGAGTGCCTGCGCATCAGTACTATCTGAATAAATCAACTCATTATAGATGCTATCAGATTGTGACACTTGGTTCGTTTTATCATAAATGATAGCAAGAGAATGAAGAACATTTCTCGATTTTGGATTAATAGCCAAAGCACGTTTGAAAAATTGCTCAGCCAGCTCATGATTATTATCCAAATTATAACTCAAACCCAGCAAGTACTGAATAGTAAATTTCTCTAGAAATATATCTGCCTGCTTTGAAAGAATTTGAATAACTCTCTCATGATTATTCTGAATAAGCAAAGCAAGTGAAGCATTTATATAACCTCTGGGTTCACCGGGATGAAAATAAATCATTTGATCTGCAAAATATTGGGCTTTCTCTATATGTTCTTCTTCCCTGTTGATCTGGGAAAGCAAGTGAAGAGCTAAAATATTCAAACTATCCAACTCGTACACCTTACTGAATACTTTTAATGCTGAATCAGGATGATTAATTTCGTAATACAATAAACCAATTTGATTGAGTACACCCGCTGATGGTCCTTCAAAATCGGCAATTTGTTTCAATGCCTTTATTCCCTCTTTTTTATCACCATTCATAATAGCAATATCCGCATAGTTTTCAAGGTATTGAATGTTGGATTTGTCTTCCATAGTCATCCGTTTTATAATAATCTGTGCCAAATCAAATCGTTTGATTTTCAAAGCTATTTCTGCTGCTTTTTTGAGAGACTCAATCCTTTGAGGATCTAAGTCGAATGCTTTTTGGTAATAATGAATTGCTTCCTCAAACTGATTTTGCAATTTAGCCAACTCTGCAAGAACTATTATATTTTCCACATTTTCTGGATCAGATTCAGCCAAAATCTCATATTGTTCCTTAGCCCTGTCAAACATTTGACGATTGATAAATTGATGAGCTAGAACGTTTCTTGCTTCGGTATCGTCTGAATTTAAATATATTGCTCTCTCAAGGTGAAAAATAGCACGATCCGGTTTTTCAAGTGCCCAAAAACACTCTCCAAGGGAAATATGGATTGTACTAACATCCGGATCGAACCTCAAGGCTTTCTGAAACTCAGTCACTGCCATAGAATAATTTCCTTGATTCATATAAAGCTGTCCATCCATAAAATGCTGGAGAGCTTCAGGATTAACAGTAGTTTCTTCTTTTGCTTGATCGATTGGTGGTAAATCTGAGGGAGAAACTTGTGAACCCGAATGACAGGATAATCCAAGCAAAATCAAAATAAGCAAAATCAAATTTTGATACATACGAGTCACACTATTCAAGCCCACTAATTTCCATTATTTTTTCAGTAATAATACAATTTGGTATCATATCAGTTTAAAAAAAGTAAAAAATTCCTTATAATTACGCACAAACTACGACATTATTTCCACCCAGTTTCTTTGCTTTATACATTGCTTTGTCTGCTTTTTCAATCAGTACTTTGATATTATCTGAGTCCTTTGGAAATTCGGCCATTCCTGCACTAATTGTCATTTTTTCATTAATCCCGTCCAGACTGAATTTGAATTTTTCAATATTATTAACAATTCGCTGAGTAACTGCTAAAGAATGTGTTTGGCTGGTATCTACCAATATAATCGTAAATTCTTCCCCGCCGTACCGGGCCACAACATCAATATTTCTGACACTATCTTGTAGAATCTTGCCAATCTGTTTGATAACATAATCTCCATAGAGGTGTCCATGAGTATCATTAATCCGTTTAAATTTATCCAAATCGAGTACAACCAGAACATGTTTCTGCTGGAAACGAATAGCACGTCTCACTTCATCTTCAAATCTATCCATAAATGCACGGTGGTTCAATAATCCCGTTAACCCATCGTGGATAGCACTTTCATGCATTTTACGATATCCTTCCTGCCATGATAAAAAATGACCTACTGTAAATGCTAAATGTTCCATGAGACTCTCATCCGAACTACTATAAGATCGGGATGTTAATCGTTCAAGTGCTATGCTACCTATTGATATTCCTTTAATTAAAATTGGAACAATTAAAACTGCAGAAAAATTTAGGTTGAAATCTTCATCTTTTCTAAATCTTCCCATTTCAGGATAATCATTTTTCCAATATCGTGAACGAATTAGGATGCCATCTTTTATTACCTTGCCATGTAGGGAAAAATCCAAAGAAAAGGTATCACCTGTATCGACATCTTCCTTGATTCCATCTACCAATTTGAGAATAGGTAACTTGTTAGACGAATCTACCATTGCAATTGTGAATTTATCATATGAAAAAAGCGAATGACATAAGGTTTGAATAGCATCATATAAAACTTCCTCATCTGAAAAAATATCTACTGTATTAAAAAGATCAAAAATACGGTTTTGATAACTATTATCAGCTAATAACTCTTCAATCTTTTGGATCTTTGCAATTCCCAGAGAAAGTAAATCCCCAAGATTAAATAAAATTTCACGATCCCTTTCCTGCGTTTTGCTGAAATGATCAACAGTCATTAAAAGACACCCAACTGAAAAATCCTTATTAACTATCCGTATCCCCAAAATACATTCACTGCCTCTCCAAGTTTTTTTAGAAAACAATTGTGTCCAACTATCATGGTTCTTGTTATATCGAAAAACCTGTACTTCCTTTTGCTTAAGAATTGTCGTCAATATCTCCTGATCATGAGGAACAAACCCTGAAAAATCGTTGGAAGTGGCACTTTGGAGTGTAAACCCATTCTTGTCATGATCAATGATATAAGCTGCTCCCTGGTAGTCCGGATTTATTGAACGAATTGTATTAAAGATTGAGTGAAGCAAATATTTATAACGATCCTGAAGTTCATTATCACTCTCAGAATCCTTTGGTAAATCAACTTGTTTCAGTTCATCACCCATCAATTTCCCAGAATAATTTTTCTTTTGCGAAGTAATAAACAAAATGAAAGCCCAAATAACACAGATTAAAACTAATCCTCTAAAAAAGTGGAGATAAAATCCCCCTTCTTCAGGGGAAATAACTATACTTAAAATGAAAACTGTCACAGCAGCCAGAAGAATTGCCGTAGATTTATTTTGAAAATTCATTCCAGAAAAAAAACCTTACTATAAAACTTACGTAAACAGCAGGGATAAAAAAATCAGATTGTTTTTAATTATTTTTGATCTTTTACAAAAGTAGCACCTCTTTTATCCAGATCGAATGGTGCTTTCGTATCCTGATCTTTAATTGCACTTGAATCCTGTTCCAATGTAACCATTTCATCCTTTTTAATATCAGGAGGAACGGGGACAGGTAAGTCTTGGGGAAAACTTAGCTCAATATTTGGTTGAGTTGTTGGTATTTTTATCCCATTCGTAGGCAATAATTCCATTCCAACGAAAATAAGACCAACAAGTACCACAACCATCATTCCCAAATGGAAAGGTGCAAATCCCAGGTAAGTCCTTTTCTCTGGGGATTGTAGTGAAAGACGATTTTTCTCTGCTTCAATCCTCTGTTGAAGTTTTCCCATGAAATCGGGAGGAGCTTTAATTCCCGACATGGATTTCATTGAATCCATGAGTTCACGGACGGAATCAACCAATTCTTCCCCACTGGAATGCGCTTTTAAGTACTCTTCGAATTCTTTCCGTTTCGAAGGACTTAAGTTGTTTTCTAAATAATCTGATAAACAATCTTCAAACTGATAACGATCCATCGATATAGTGTACTCCTCATTTATGTTAATATTATTCCTTCAACTTACTTTTCAATTGCTGACGTGCACGATTAATACGCGACTTCACAGTCCCTAAAGGAACGTCAAGTATTTTACTAATGTCTTCATAGGAAAGTTCCTGAATATCTCGCAAAATGACAGGACTCCTAAAATGATCCGGTAATGATTGGAACGCATTCTGAATTTTTTGTTCTGAAAATTGGACATGAATACCAATATCGGGTTCCTGTTCCAAGTCTGGAATCTCATACACTTTATCCTCTTTACCCATGTGGCTCAGTTGAATAGTTTTCCGCCGTTTCCGTTTTCTCAACTCGGTTTTAGCATAATTACCTGCAATAGTATAAATCCATGTGGAGACTTTCGCTATCTCCTTGTAATAATGCCGGTGAGTAAAAACTTTTGTAAGAGTATCCTGCACAATATCTTCGGCCTGTTCCATATCATTCACAAATCTATAGATAAAATTCATTAAACGGTCACGGTAACGAAAAACAAGTTCATTGTAAGCGTTTTCCTCTCCACTTTGAAATCGAGCCATCAGCTCTTCATCGGTAAATTGAAACTGATTAGCCATCTTTTGGAATGACATTGAATAAAAATTGGATAAGTTCTGATTCATCAGAGACTTTTGTTGTTTTAATCCGTTCATCGATTTTACCAAGTAACGCTAATGCTTTTTCAACTTTTTCTCTTGAAAATTGTCTGGCCAGCTGAGGCAATTTCTTTTTAATTACCGGCGATAATGGAATATAACCAGCCGATTGGGAAAAAGTTCCTTTAGAAATTTTAATAAATAAAAGTTCTTGAAAAAGACTCGTAAGAGAATACATTAAAGATAAAAACGTTTCATTTTGAGAAATGAGAGATTGTCCGGTTTTTATTGCCTTTTGTAGGTTTCTATCTCCTACAGCAAGTAAAAACTCCCAACGCTTGTAATCCCGTCTCCATCCGGAAAAACGGTATACATGATCCAAGGTTAATTCTTCTCCATCCTGTAAGTAAATAGCAATTTTATCAATCTCATTTGCCAAATGATATAAGGAATCTCCAGCTATTTTCAAAATCTCTTCCACCACACTTGAATCTGCTGCAATTCCTTTCTCTTTAAAAAAATATCTCACCCAACCACTCATTTTGTTTTCGAAGGGACTTCGGACGTCTATGGGATCAATCCGTTTTATCAATTCTTTAACAATTGCTTTCCTTTGATCAAAATCTTCAAGGATAATCACTAGACAATTTAATTGAATAGGTTTTTCACAATACCTGAAGATATTTTTTCGATAGCTGGTTTGAATATTTTGTGGATTTCTCAGAACAAAAATCTTTTTACTGGAAAATAAATCGGCAGCATAGAGTTTTTCGATTATTTCATTCCCACTCATTTCATTGGGTTCCAGAATAATCTTTTCACTCATTCCTTCTGGAAATAATGCAGATTCGATTTTCTCCACTACAAATTTTTGCAGATACTGGTCATCTCCCTGAAAGAGGTAAATCGGTTGTATTTGACCCTTCTCAACCTCCATTACAACCGAGCGGAGCTGTTTCAGGTTCTTAGGCATGATTTGTTCGCTCATAAAACAAGCTAACAACAATCACAGCAATAAATGCAATGACAAAACTAGCTAATCTTTCGGTGATAATCGCCTGTAAGGCCGATACATTTGCCCAAATGACGGTACTTAAAAAACCAGACAACAGGCCGGCTATTACGCCTTGACGCGTTATTTTTTTCCACCATAGGGTAAGGACCAGCACCGGGCCAAAGGCCGAACCGAGGCCGCTCCAGGCATAGCTGACTACCCCGAATATATTTCTCCCCTGGATATGTGACATGATAGCGATACCAAACGCAAAAAGCCCCAGAATTACAATTGTAATTCGACTCAATCTAACCAGTAATTTGTTTGAAAGTTCTTTGCCAAGAAACTGGTGTATAAAATCCTCTGTAATGGCCGATGTGGACACCAACAGTTGTGAATCCGCAGTTGACATCATTGCTGCTACAGCACCAGAAATAAATAGACCTGCAATAAAAGGAGGTAGTAGTTTCGTTGCCAGCAATGGCATGGCCTGTTCTACATCAACGGTTTTAAAATAATCGGGCCCAAAATAATTGAGTGCCACTAAACCGATCAGGAAAGCCCCGGTAATCCCGGGAATGGCCCAAAGTATGGCAATAGTCCGTGCCCGTTTTACATCATCGGGATCTCTGATAGCCATATATCGAATCAGCAAATGTGGCTGCCCGAGATAACCAAACCCCCAGCTCAATCCACCCAGAACAACAGTTATAGCAGCAAATCCCTGTTTTCCCATTGTGAAGGATGCATTAGTATCTCCAGCCAACAAAAGACTCTCGCCGAGAGTTTGCTGTGCTGTTTGGAGCTCAATAAAGCCTACTATCGGCAGAATTACTAAGGTACAAAACATGAGGATACCTTGAAGCATATCTGTCCAGGCAACAGCCAAAAATCCACCCATAAGCGTATAAATGATAATCACTGCGGCGCCAATGGTAATCCCATAAAAATGAGGTATATTGAATAAAGTATGCAGTACCTTGCCCGAAGCATGAAATTGTGCAGAAACATAAAAAGCGAAGAAAAACGATATGATCAGTGCAGAAAATAGCCGAATAATGTTTGTGTGATCCTGAAAACGACGATGTAAATATTCAGGGATGGTCAGGACATCATATTTTTTTGTTTCTTCGCGAAGTCGCTTCGCGATCAAAAACCAGGAAGAAATTATCCCAAGAATGACACCAATAACAGCCCAGGATTCTCCCAATCCCACCGAGATAGCTGCACCTGGGAGAGCCAGCAATAACCAGGCCGACTCCCCGGACGCCCTCTCAGAAAAAGCCGTAACCCATGGACCCAGTTTCCTTCCAGCCAGGAGATAATCTTCCTGAGTCTTGTTCATACGAAAGGTCCAAACTCCCACTCCCAAGAGGCAAAGGAGGTATAAAATGAAAATAATTCCTGTCAAACTCATAGGTTAAAATATCAGTGTTAGAGTTCCAAATATAAAACAGTAAAATCCAAACCAATGAAGTTGACCTTTTTCAAGCCATCCAAGGAGCCATTTCAGTGCCAGAACTCCGAGAATAAAAGAACTGAGAAAACCGCCCAGTACTGCACCCATAGACAAGCTAGAACCTGTTGGCATATCAAAGGCTGTTAATAAACCAGCACCACTGATAGCCGGAATGGCCAACAAAAATGATATCCGGGCAGCTTCATGTGGTCTCAAACCCAGAAACAGACCCGTACAAATTGTCATGCCGGAACGAGATATCCCGGGAATAATGGAGATAGCCTGGGCACATCCAATTAACAAGCCTTGCAAGTAGGTCCGGTTACCTGCCTTCTCATTGAAAAAAACTGAAGTGAATAAGACCATCCCTGTAAACAATAATGCTCCGCTGACGGCTTTCGGATTTTCAAACAATCCTCCCAGGAAATCTTTGAATCCTAATCCTATGAACACCGCCGGGAGAGTCCCGATAAATAAAAACAACACAAAACGCTGTGTTTCCCTTTCCGAAATACTCTGTATGATAGATTTAATATCCTGAAAGAAAATAACCAGGATACTGGCAAGCGTTCCCAAATGCACTAAAATTTCAAATTCATTCCCCGGTTGTTTAATTCCCAGGAAGGTTTGCCCCAAAACAAGGTGCCCTGAACTGCTAATGGGAAGGAATTCCGTCAATCCCTGAAGTGTACCTAATAAAATCGCGTCAAAAATTGTCAAAATGATAGAATAATAAGATAGAATCTATTAGCTACCACAGTGAAATAACAAAAACACTATTAATTCCAACCAAGAATCGCTATCATTCTCCCAGCATCTTTCCCGTCCCTGCGAAAGGAGTGATATCGTTTTTCCTGACAGCATGTGCATTCTTTCAAATCAATAATTTTTTTATTTTTTACACCCAATTTCTCCAACTGGTATATAACAATACTCTGAAGATCGACCATACTTCGTCCATTAATTCCTCTGGTAATATAAGAACTGTCAAACTGCCGGGCAACATCATGTCCTACTTCAAAACAGCATTGCCTGATTGATGGTCCCAAAAGAACGTTTAAATTTTTTGGATCGGATCCAATCTGAATCGTGGCATAAACACTCCGCTGAATAATTCCACAGACAACTCCTCTCCATCCTGCATGGATTATACCAAATACTTTTTCCACCGGATCAACCAGGAAGATGGGAATGCAGTCAGCGACCTGAATAGATAAAACAAGATCCTGTTTATTTGTCACAACTCCATCTGTATTTTTTTTTACTTTCGGTTTCGTGCAGATTGCCACGTTATCTGAATGTACCTGTAAAGGTATTACTAACTGCTTTGGATCAAGCTTGAGTGAGATGGCTAATCTTTTCCTGTCTTCAGGGGGAAAATACGGAAATGGTTTTAAAGAAATTCCAGCTTTAATCTCATTGCTTGGAAAAAACGGTGAAAAATCTGAATATTGTCTCAATTATTTTGCAAACTATAAGATTCTGGTTTAAAATAAATTATTCTAAGGAGAAACACTTAATAAATGAAAACGAATCACACACACCTAACAGGAGAACCCTGTTAGGGAGCTTGGAAAAATGAAGTGATCAAAGAATCTCCTTTAAAAAATCCCAGTGAAGAAAAATTATTTTGATCATACTGGAGCACTTGCAGGGCTTTGTTTAGATTCGATGGTTCTCCAGAAAACGAAAATATTCTCTCCATACCATGGAACTCATCCATGGAATTCAATCGATCCAGGATTGTTTTTCGATCAAGATTATCCTCATTGATGACTGCCGACAGCAGTTGGACACAATCAAATCCCTGGAAAAAGAATTCGTTATTATTAAGATAATCCACCTGGACAGAGAGTTCATTTTGAACAAATTTTTTCCTGTTGGAAATCACTATCATTTTACTCAAATGGGGACCAATATTCTCCTGATTCAATATCTCAAGATTCTGCCAGGCCTCATTACCTATTACCTGTGTATTCAAATTATACAGTGGGAATTGTGTCGCAAGATACGAAAGATGATTGGGAGAAATTGGCAGATACATGCCATCTATGGTGTCCAAACTAATTTTACTCGAATCTTTTGAACTCAATACTTTCTCCTGATCTTTAGGCAGATCAAAAAAATCATCAACGGAGATTGTAAACAGTGCATCCAGACTATCTATTTCCAAACCGAGAAATTCTGAATATTCATCCTCTTTTGGCATTAATTCCCAAGCCGTTTTTCTAATAGATCTAAACTGACGCCTTAAATCTTCCGGAACATCGGAATACCATTCTAACTTCACGGGTATCTGCCCAAGCAAGTCTAATTCCTTACAAAATGAATCCACAAGATTGTGTCCCATTTCGTTTGCTGGTGCCAGCACTGCAATATTCTTTAAACCAAGTTTCTGAACAGCATATCTTGCAGCAAAACGACCTCTTGTGTTTTCGTCAGAATTCAACTGCAAAATATTTTCTCCCAACGTGACTAATCCATTCTGCACAGATGTGGGTATCAACAATGGAATCATAGAGCCGGAAAGTGAGTTTGCCGCAATGAGCGCATTACCAGCATTAAGCGGACCAACGATTGCAATGATTTCCTGTTTTTTTGCCAGCACTTTAACTACTCGAATTGTCTCAATTCCCTTGCTCCTATTATCGTAAATGACCAATGAGAGATTATGCAACTCATCTGGTTGAGATTGGATGGCAGATTTTAATCCTTCAAGAAAAAGATTCCCTTGTGATTGATATTCCCCGGAAAGGGGGAGAACAACACCTATTGTTATATTTTCCCTTGGTGGACGGTAGGTTGCCAGCAAAAGTTCCTCATAAAAATCAAAATACCTATCAGGAAGATTATCAATGTTGATGCCGCTCAAGGTTTGCGCTCCATCATCCGGTTGACCGGCATAAATAGCACCATAAGCCTTGGTCAGCAGCAGAATAGACCGGTTTTGGAGGTCAAATTCGACCGACAGCATTTCATCGACCCTTGGTAAAGAAATATTCACTTTCAGGGTGTTCATTATCCGCTGATCTATTTTCTCTAGAAAAAGTTCATCTGACTGCAACGCACGGGCACGTAAATACATGCGAAGTGCAGCTAGATATTTACCTTCATCTACGAACATGTCACCCAAACAGGAAAACACATGCTTCACATAGGTGCTTTGGGGATCCGATTGCAAAATATTTCGGGCCATTTCCCTGGATTCCTCCATTTTATTGAGACCATAGTTCGCTTTCATCAATAGATACCATGCTACCGACTTATAATTATCTCCTTGTTGTTTTAAGGTTTTGTTTAGGATGGTCTCGGCAGTGGCAAATCTGCCTTCATTATAATGGACGACAGCTTTTTTTAACTGTTCTTTTACAGAACGGTTTTTAAACCAACTCTGGTGTGCAAGAAGCGGTGCAGCTACAATCAGAACGATCCCAAGCCAATTTTTTAGTTTATTCAATAGTGATTGATCGACTTTACTTGTTGTATGGTTTTCATATTCTTGTTTACCATCGTCACAAAATCATCATTTTTCATATTCTTTTTTGGTCTTTCAGGAACATCAAATAAGAAAAGTAAACTCTGAACTGTCATAAAATCTTCAACCCTCTGCTACCAAATCAGGATGGGCTAGTGATTGATTAATTCAATCTTGTTCTCTAGTAATTGACTTATGATAAAAGTTGAAGAATGGATTATTGAATTCATATTTTCTACATCAAGTTGTATTATTTCATCTGATACTTTGTGATAATGGTCATAATTATCGAAGTCAAAACTTACTATAGTATGACAAGGAACCTGAAATTCCTCGAAAAAAGGATAATTGTCGGAGTAATAAAACAATCCAGAATCTAAATATGCTTGGGAAAAACTGACGAAAGTACGATCTACTATTTTATTCATTTCTTCGGCACAATTCGATTTCGAAGAACCTGTCAAAAATACTTGGTTCTCTCCCGTGGATAGAGTTTTGCCTATCATTTCAAAGTTCAACATATAAGATAGATTTACACTGTCTGATTTCAATTTTTTAGCTAAATGCCTCGAGCCTATGAAATCAATTTCTTCTCCTGTGAATAAAGCGATAATTATATTTTGTTCAAAGTTATACTTTCTTAATTGTTGGGCTATTTGCAAAACAGCAGTGACTCCGCTAGCATTATCATTAGCCCCATTATATATTGAATCACTTGCTATTTGCGAAGTAGTCAGTAGGGAATCAGATCTCTCTGCCTCATTTCTTTCTTCTTCACTAGATATTCCGAGATGATCAAGGTGAGCTCCGATTAATATATGCTTATTATCAGGATTTCTTTCTCCAATTAACCCTACAATGTTATATGATGCTTTTCCATTTACAACTACAGAATCTTTATAGTTGTTGTTAAAAAAAGGAAGTATTCTATTCTTCGATAGAAACGATTCAACGTAGTTTGCTGCTAAAATGAAACCTTCTGTACCAGGGTCTCTTCCGGCAAAAGTATCAGATGAAAGTTGTGATAGTATTTCAGTAGTACTTTCAGTTGGTTGTTCTTTTTGTATTCGCTCTAAAGATAATTCCTGGGCAGAACCATATCCATATAGTGAGACTATTATTATAGGTGTTAGTATCTTTTTCATTATTATTCCTACTCTACCGTGACACTTTGATTGATGTAGGGTGGAAACCCTATCTGTGTTTTGA
>DPYO01000230.1:0-1596 GCA_003535775.1 Fidelibacterota bacterium
TCTTCTTCAAAAATAGCTTCTACTGGACATTCCGGTTCACAAGCCGCGCAGTCAATACATTCCTCGGGATCAATATATAACTGTTTCCCCGCTGGGTCAAATCCGTCTTCTTTTACTTCCGCACCCATCCCTTCGGGATCCTCAGGGCCGTGGATACAATCAACGGGGCAAACATCTACACAAGCTGTATCACAGGTACCGACACATGGTTCTGCAATAATGTACGTCATTTAAATTTCCTTTCAATTAATAATTGAATAATAGTAAAAACCATTCTTCTGATAACTTTTAACATCTATCAATTTATTCTATTTTAAAAAATAAATTCAACACTTCTTTTTGTTTGATTATTGACTTAAACTTAAACAAAATTAAACAAAAGTAAAAAAGATTACTCTAATTTACTAAAATATAAAAAGTCCTTTATATCCTAAATTATATAATGTTAATGATGAAAAATATTACAAAAATATCTGCGAAAAAAAACATCGCTCTACTTTGGGGAGCTCAGATGATCTCAGCTGCCGGGGATGCAATTTATCAACTTGCTCTCTTGTGGATCGTGCTTGATATCACCGGTTCTTCTGTCTTAACCGGGCTGGTAGCCATGAGTGCCCACATACCGGCTATTCTTTTTGGACTTTATTCTGGAGTGCTTTCTGATAGGTTTAATCGTTTTTATCTCATGGTTTTTTCACATGCAAGTCAAGCATTAACTGTGATGATTATCCCCATTATGTTATTTTATGGTATAAAACATATCATTCTAATTGCTTTTTTTGCTTTTATCCGCAGTTGTTTTGGGACTCTGTTTCCCCCTGCACTCAATGCTTTCATTGCAGAAAAATTTCCTAAAGAAAAATTAGTTAAGATAAATTCTTTACTGATGACCAGCGGATATCTTGCTTTTTTGTTAGGACCAGCCTTAGCAGGAATTCTTCTGGGAATTCTGTCCCTCAGGAGTCTCTTCATTTTTGATGCAGTATCATTTTTAATAGCTATCCTATTATTGCTCATGATCACCATTCCTCGGTCTACCCTTAAAAAAGAGAACTCTTCCACCACCTTTCAGGATCTTCTTTCCGGGCTGCGCTATCTCCGAAAGCATCCTGCCATTGGTCTCCTCATTTTCCTTACGATCATAAACAACCTTTTTATTATGGGACCAGCTATTGTGGGTATGCCAATCCTGGTGAAAATGTACTTAGGTGGAACTGCCTCTGATTTTGCATTTATCGAAGCCGGCATGGCTTTGGGGATGCTCCTCGGCGCCTTTGCCGTCTACCGCTTTTCTGATCGATTGAGCATTGGAAAACTTTTGCTTGCAGGTATGATTTGGGACGGGGTGACATATTCCTTTTTTTACTGGGCTTCTACTGTTCCTATTACTATCATACTGATCATCCTGCACGGTATGGGGATTCCTACCATCACCATTTCCCGCACTGCAATCATCCAACGGCATACACCTGCCAAATACCATGGACGGCTCTTTTCCATGGTGCATCTTGGGGTGACGGGAATGACATCCCTGTCTGCTGGGCTTGTAGGGTTTTTGAATACATTTATTCCTATTCAGGAAATATTCTTTTTCTT
>DPYO01000230.1:2015-2883 GCA_003535775.1 Fidelibacterota bacterium
ATAAAAAGAAAATCAGTTTTCTGGTTCTTGATCAAGGAACATCTTCCACAAAATCTTTCTTGTTTGACATTCAAGGGACCTTAGAACATTCTGCTAAAATTAAGCACTCGTTGAAACGACCGGCACCCTATCATGTTGAATGTGACCCGATCACTATCCTTGAAGCTTGCAGATCCCTGATTGATCAAGCCTTGTCAGTTGTAAAAGCGAAGGGGGGTACCATTCAATCCATGGGCCTTGCAGTCCAACGATCTACATTCCTGTTTTGGGAGAACAAATCAATGGAGCCTCGCACACAGGCTCTAAGTTGGCAGGATAGCCGTGCTCATTCCATTATCAAAAGTTTTGAACCCCATCAAAACCAAATTAAACGCATAACCGGTACTCCCCTCAGCGCTCATTTCGGCGGACCAAAATTTCTCCATTGCCTCTTAGAAGACAGAACCCTGAAACAGGAAGTCCTCTCAGGAAACATTTTATTTGGACCTTTAAGTGCATTTCTAACCCACGCTTTGACCGGGACACCTGCTGTAGATGAATCCATTGCCTGCCGGTCTTTGCTTTTTAATCTATCCACGGGGAAGTGGTCTAAAAAACTTTTAGACTTATTTCAAGTACCAAGATTCAGCCTTCCGGAACTTGTTCCCATAGAAC
Organism: Fidelibacterota bacterium; assembly: GCA_003535775.1. Classification (GTDB taxonomy): domain Bacteria; phylum Fidelibacterota; class Marinisomatia; order Marinisomatales; family UBA8229; genus UBA8229. The sequence goes on from DPYO01000230.1 coordinate 2,670, forward strand.
ATTCATTCGGAACTGTATCAACTGGGAATATTCAACTCAAATGTGTAGTTGGAGATCAGCAAGCAGCTCTCATCGGTCAGGGAGGACGGAAGACCGGAACCTTGGCCATGAACTTCGGGACATCTGGAAGTGTTCAATTTAATGTGGGGAACGGGCCGGTTTTGGTTCCTGGATTAATCTCCAGCATTTTAACATCCTCTAACACCAACAGGAT
>DPYO01000113.1:0-1740 GCA_003535775.1 Fidelibacterota bacterium
TATGCACTGGAAGCGATCTTAAAACGAGATTTTCCTGTAATTCAGGGCACAGTTCTTTTTATGGCACTTATGTTTATCCTTGCGAATCTTATTGTGGACATTTTTTATGGTATTGTTGATCCTAGAATGCGAACAGAAGGAAAAAATGGTTGATTCACACATACGCAGGCGTACAGTATTTTCCAAATTAATTAGAGGCAGAAGTTCTCTTTTGGGAATTACAATAATAGCAATAGTCGTTCTTGCCGGAACTTTTGCTCCTGTAATTGCTCCTATGAGCCCATACACACAAGTACTTGAATTTAGAAACCAAAAACCGGGTTTTACAGGAGAGATTATTTTATTTAGGCTAACACCTGAGTTGCCAGTTCAGACAGTTGCTGTTGCATCAATTAGCAAGAAAGGAGAAATGATACAATACCAAGACCAGCTGAACAGAGTTTTTGAGATAGAAAAAAATAAGCTTGAAGGCGTAGAGGAGAAAGACTGGCATAAAAAATATCGATATTGGCTAGGAACAGATAACTTTGGCCGGGATGTGCTTTCGCGGCTACTTTATGGTGCCAGAATTTCGTTATTAGTCGGTATAAGCGCGAGCACGTTATCGTTATTGATTGGAGTCATTCTTGGTGCAGTTTCCGGATATTATGGTGGTGTTTTAGAAACACTCATAATGCGCCTTACAGATATTATGTTTGGATTTCCAACACTTCTGTTTTTGATAGGCATAACAGCTGCGTTTGAGCCAACATTAACGGTTGTATTTTTTGCCATTGGATTTGTTTCCTGGCCGGGGATGGCTCGGCTTATGAGGGGGCAAGTTGCCAGTATTAAAGAAAGTGAATTTATAAAAGTTTGTGAGGTGCTTGGTTTAAGCAAACCAAGAATATTATTAAAGCACATACTCCCAAACTGTTTTGCCCCAATGATTGTAACTTATACGCTGGGTATTGCCGGTGCAATAATGGTAGAAGCGAGTCTTTCTTTTCTTGGCCTGGGGGCCCAGCCCCCAACACCGAGCTGGGGAATCATGATCAACGCGGGAAAAGATTTTGTTCGTACAGCTCCATGGTTATCAATAATACCGGGGATTGCAATTGCCAGCACGGTTATAGGATTCAATCTAATGGGAGACAGTTTACGCGATGTCCTTGACCCCTCAATGAAAAAATAATACATTTATATTTTTATTTTTTTTAGTAAAATCAGGCTCTTATGAATTTGACAGAACGTATAGAAACTTTCATTTTATCTAATATCATTCATCCTAAAAAGCGAAAAATCGGGGTAGAAATAGAATGCATGTTTTATAATAAAAACATGAAACGCCTACCGGTTGATTTGTGCGAAGAGTTTTCTGCATCATCATTCATAGAAATAATGAAAAAATATCAGGAAAACGATCCTATTAAAGCCAGTTATTCGCTGGAACCTGGGGGCCAGCTAGAGTGGGCATCCCCACCGTTTATCAGTCTTCATGAAATTTATCACCACCTTCAAATTTATTTTAAACGGGTTGGAAAAGTATTGAACAAACAGAATTTGATGCATATTGATTATGCACTTGAACCAATTTATTCGCCGGAAGATATAAGCTTGATTGATATGGAAAAGTATAATCTTATGCATAATAGATTTGTTACATCAGGTAGACACGGTCCATGGATGATGCGGAACACAACCAGCATTCAGATAAACATTGATATGTGCTCACAAGAAGATGCAGAAATAATGGCATTT
>DPYO01000113.1:2130-7571 GCA_003535775.1 Fidelibacterota bacterium
AGACCTACTGGAACAGAAAACCCGAGATACAGGATTTGGAACGATACTGATTCTGTTCGATGTAAAAACCTGTTGGATCATGGTATAACCTCACATAAAAATCTTGTTAAAAAATACAGTGAATATCTCCAAGATGTCCCTGCGATTTTTGTTTTAAATCAAGAGGGGGAGTTTAAAGGGTTTGATGGAACTTTTGGAGAATGGCTATCGAACCAAGAAAAATCTGGTGTTTTACAGGATAGAGATATCCAATTAGCCCTTCATCAGATTTTTACCCACGTTAGGTTTAAACATATTCTAGAGGTTCGTGGTTCGGATAGGCCTCCATATGGATTTGAATTAGCCCCTGCTGCTTTTTGGACTGGATTGCTTGCCTCAGAAAATACAAAATATGAAGTATTGGAAATTGTGAAAACCTGGACAACAGCAGAACGTAAACATCTAAATAAAACAGTTTATAAGATCAACCTTGATCAAGAAGGTCCTGCCGGGAAAACAATTAAACAATGGATTAAAACTTTTTCTTCTTTATCAGTAAAGGGACTGAAAGAAAGAGCTGATTTTTTTGGGATTGAAAGCGAGAGTAAATTTCTTGAGCCTTTTGTCAATGATGTGCTATCAAAAGGCCCCAAATCGATACAAACGCAAGCCGCATATAAAGCAAGTGGGCTCTCAATTGTTGATTTTTTAAAACGGAAACATCAGCTTAATCCCCCTAATTAGCTTCTCCTTGTTCTTAATATTATGTTTAAACCAATAATTGGTATTAATCCTTATTATTTTGAATACGACGACTCATTCTAGAAGGGGACAAAAGAGAAACATTTCAGATCTGTCTAGCTTTCGGGAGGAGTCCCGGACACACTACAGAAAAACAAGGAACAGAAAAACCTTTTTGGATGGCTTGTTGAAGAAGATAAAAAAAGGAAGGCTGATTAATAGACAATCCCAACTCCGCCCCTGCGTGGGTCACCCTCCGCAGCCGTTTTTGTAACTGCGTTTACCCCACCAAAAAACAGGTTTAGCTCATCCCAGCGCTTTATCTTAATGGTTTTATCTTTAATGGCTTTTTTATCTATTTTTATTCCAACCTCATGATGGAGGATATTGTCTTCAAGGTGAACCCGAGGAGCGCTAATAGCTGATCCTAAGTCCATTTTATATGAAAGAGTATTTAGAATTACTTGGGAAATAGCTGATCCTATTCGGTTACTGCCACCACTACCAAGAACTAGCTCAGGTCCGGATTCTCCGACAACTATAGTGGGAGATATTAATGTTGGTAGTCTCTGTTGCTTTGTCCATAAATGAAACCCGGAAGGATTAAGAACTTCTTCGCCTAGCATATTGTTCATCATAAATCCCATTTCAGGAATAAAATAACCACACCCCTCGCCGTTTGTTGTAGTAACACTGGCAGCATTTCCTGTTTTGTCGATTATACTAACATGTGTGGTGGATCCAAACGATGGTGTGTTTGTTTTATCTGGAAACCAATTTTCTTGGTTAGTAAATATTTTTGAATAAGCTGAAATTATTTGTGGTTCCAGCAATTTGGTTATTTGGGTTTCATCTTCAGGGTTGATATAGATGTCTTTTTTTGCTTTTGACGTAATTTTCATTGCGCGAGCAAGAGCAGTCGGACCATATATGTTTTCAAGAGTTGTCTTCTCTAATAACTGAAGTAAGAAGGCGATCGTGGTCCCGCCAATAGACGGAGCCGGATTTGTATACATCGTATATTTGTTAATAGTAGACTTTAAAGGCTTACGCTCAATAACCTGGTAGTTTTTAAGAGCTTTTTTCGTAATAAGCCCACCATCTCCAAGGGTATTAATAATATGGTTTGCCCCACTGCCCCTATAAAAGAAGGCTTCACCCTCTTGGGAGAGTTGGTCTAGAAAATCCCCAAACCCTGGGAGTAAAATTCTGTCACCCTTTTTGAGCAGGGTTCCTTTGGGTTTGAAAATAGTTTTTCCATAGTTATTGTATGTTAGAATGGGCTCAAGAATTTTTACAAGATAGCTGTGTGATTTATTGAGGACAGTTCCATTGTTTGCTGTGATAATTGAAGGTTCAAGAACAACTTTTAAAGGAAGAAGCCCAAGTCGCTTATGTACGTGAAGAAGGCCTGAAATATTACCTGGTACGGCTACAGACCCTTTGCCAATATTAAAATTTTGTTGGCTAGTACCAAAATCTACAGTAACAGGGAAAAAGTCTAACTGTTTAAGTCCAACAGGTAGTGTATCAACAAAGAAATCAAAAAGAATTGGTTCAGAATTATAGGGGAATGCCATCAGGGCTCCTCCACCCCCGGCACCCGTAAGTGTAAATTCAGACGTCATTGATGTGAAAACAGCAGCGACAGCAGCATCAAACGCATTGCCGCCGCTTTCTAAAATATGGCAAGCAGTTTCAAGTGTTGTCTGTTCCCCGGCAGCGATTGAACCATATTTCATTATAATTTTGGATAGTGTTTGTTTATTGGTGATATTCCTTTATAAAGAATCATTATATTTTTCTTTAAAAAATTAATATAAAAGTGTGATAATAGTTGAATAAATACACAGGGTTTCACCTTAATTTTTTGCAATGCTTTTGCTCTCTTCAACGATTCTTTATTAAGTTAATATATTGTCGGAACTAACAACACATTTGAGGTGATAACACTATAAAATGTCTTTTGATGAAATCCATCCTCTGATAATCCATTTCCCTATTGCATTATTATCTTCTGGGTTCTTATTTGATTTTTTGAGCTATCTCTTAAAGAAAAAAAGCCTTGAATTTGCTGGGTGGTGGAATTTGATTTTAGGCATGGTTTCGGCATTGTGTGCTATCGTAACAGGATTAATAGCTGATTATAGTAGTAAGCCTGGTCTTATGGACGAACCATTTCCTATTCAGACAAACCATGGTTCCCTCCAAATATTAGCATCATGTGTTTTCGTGGCACTTCTGTTTTGGAGGGGACGATTACAAGGTACACTTCCCAAAAAACCAAAGATGGTTTTACTATATTTCTCTATTACAGGAATAGCAGTAACCATTCTCTTTTATGGTTCACATCTAGGGGCGGTATTCGCAGGAAGGTATTAAATGTTTTGTTAAAAGATAACGCGATCCTTTATTTATTTATTCTTATTTGTTCTATTGGTAATTTACGCTATAATAATTTATCTGGTAAATCAGTATTAATTAACAAGGTTTTCTAAAATATTAGAGGTAGAAACCACGATTTTCAGCAAAACTGACCGTACGGATAACTGGTGGTTTGAACCGCTTTGGACAGGGATAGGTTTTCTTGCTTTTGTTATCTATACTACATGGGCCATGTTTCAAGCCAATTTTTACTGGTGGGATGGAGGAGCTGGAGGCTTTGGCGGATATTTATCCCCCTTTTATTCTCCGCTTATATTTATAAACCCATTTGTTGAAGGGGCTGCTCCAATGGATCATGCCTGGTTTGGAGCGTGGCCAAATTGGTGGCCAGCATTAATTCCTGCATCACCTGCTATTTTAATCCTTGCCGGCCCCCTGTCTTTTCGTATGACATGCTATTACTACCGAAAGTTTTATTACCGTGCATATTTTATGGCACCGCCTGCGTGTGCTGTTAGGGGAATCCCACAAAAAAAATATAAGGGAGAAACAATGCTGTTCCTGTTTCAAAATCTTCACAGGTATACATTGTATGTCGCATTGGGGTTTGTTGTAATTCTATCCTATGATGCAATCCTCGGTTTTTTCAGAAACGGCCAATTAGGTATTGGAGTTGGTTCTGTAATTTTACTTATAAACCCAATCTTATTGGCAGGTTATATTTTTGGCTGTCATGCATTTCGTCATTTATCAGGAGGAAAACTGGACTGTTTTTCCTGTCCGAGCGGAAAACCAAAGATCAGATATAAGCTATGGAAAGGAGTTTCATGGTTGAATAGAGAACACATGTTTTGGGCTTGGGCGAGCATGATCTGGGTTGCGTTCGCTGATATTTATGTTCGGATGGTAGCTGTGGGAACCTGGACAGACTATAATACCTGGGGTTATTGATGAATATTTCTGATATACAAACCATAGAACACGATGTGATTGTTGTTGGAGCCGGCGGAGCAGGACTTAGAGCTGCAATTGAATGTTCAATAAAAGGACTGAGTACGGGCTTAGTATGTAAATCTCTTCTTGGGAAGGCACACACTGTTATGGCTGAGGGCGGTGTGGCTGCTGCTCTTGGGAACGTTGATGATAGGGATCATTGGAAAGTACATTTTCGGGATACAATGCGCGGAGGAAAATTTCTCAATGTCTGGCGCATGGCAGAACTACATGCGAAACAAGCTCCAGGTCGTGTTAGAGAACTGGAAGAGTGGGGTGCGGTGTTTGATAGAACAAAATCGGGTTTGATAAATCAACGGAATTTTGGAGGACACAGATATCCGCGGCTTGCTCATGTTGGCGATAGAACGGGACTAGAGATTATTAGAACTCTTCAAGACCATGGCATCCACCAGGGAATAGAGGTGTACATGGAATGTACGGGGCTGGATCTTTTAAAAGATCAAGACAAAATTTCCGGCATGGTAGCGATGTGGAGAGAAACAGGACAATTTGTGATTTTTAAAACAAAAGCTGTGATTTTAGCAACTGGTGGCGCTGGAAAAGCCTGGAAAATCACTTCAAATTCATGGGAATACACTGGTGATGGTAGCGGGATGGCCTATGAGGCAGGAGCAGAATTGATTGATATGGAATTCACTCAGTTTCATCCTACAGGTATGGTATGGCCCCCATCTGTGAAGGGAATATTAGTAACCGAAGGAGTGAGAGGGGAAGGCGGTATTTTAATAAATAGTGAAGGGAAAAGATTTATGTTTGATAATATCCCAGAACGATTTATTGCAGAAACTGCCGACACAGAGGAAGAAGCAGGGAAATGGCTTGCTGGGGACAAGGATGCCCGCAGGCCCCCAGAATTACTGACAAGAGATGTCGTCGCCCGCGCTATAAGAAAGGAAGTGAAAGAAGGAAGAGGATCTCCTCATGGAGGAGCATTTCTTGATATTGCAAGCAGAAGATCGGCTGAAGACATAAAAAAGAAATTACCATCAATGTACCATCAATTTAAGGTGTTGGCAGAGCTAGATATTACAACAGAACCAATGGAAGTTGGCCCAACGCTGCATTACTGTATGGGAGGAGTAAAGGTTGATGCCGATTCTCAAATGTCAACAGTACAAGGACTTTTTGCATGCGGAGAATGTTCTGGTGGGATGCATGGTGCTAACCGCTTGGGAGGAAACTCACTTTCTGATTTGTTGGTATTTGGGAAATTAGCCGGGGACGGTGTTTTTAACTATATAAACGCATTATCTACGACCCCCTCAATTGAAGAAAAAAAAGCTGTCTCAATTATTAGAAATGCCACAGAGATATTAAAT
>DPYO01000141.1 GCA_003535775.1 Fidelibacterota bacterium
GCTTCAAGAACAGCAATTGCGAAAGGGTCACCACTGAATTGTTTTGCAGTTGTTATTAAAGTATACAGATCTGGTGTTAATCGGCTTTCCATCAATGTCAAATTTCTTACGTACTGCAGGTATGATTGGAAAGTTTGTGATGTAAGATTATGAAAACGTAATTTATGTTTTTTAGTGTATATGTTTCGAGCTTTTATAAGAATTTCTTTTATTCCATCAACTACAACCTCTTTGTCAGACTTTATTTGTTGTCGATATATTTCATTCAGATAAGTTATGTAAGGAAATTCCGCAAGTGCAAAAAAGAGAGTTTCTTTTACTACCCCAAATATTTTTGGATTCTCTAAAGGTGAAATTATTTTATCGTATGGTTTTCTCTCATTATAAGCTTCTTTTATCCAGGGCCAGTCTAGAACCGAACAGATGACAGTTATATTCTTAAAATCCATTTCTAGTTGATGAAGCTGGTAAGCTATCCACCGTGCTCTTTTGTCATGAAGCGTTTTAGTTTCAGGGCGCTTAATCGAGAGTAAAAGAGTAGCGCAAAACTTTTCATACGACATATGTCTTAATGCGTATGAATCAGGAAAGTTTATTTTTCTTGGTTCATAGTTATCGCAACTATAATCTATAAACTTTCTAGAGATTCCTTCTTGCGAGGCGATACGAAGGGCCATAATAACTGGCTGACAAGGATCTATAGGAACATAATTATAAGATCCCGATGATTCTTTCTGAGAGCACAGAGTGATTTGTGGTAGGCGATTAATTCCATCTTCTACTGTTGATTGAAATTCAAGGGGAAGACTAACGGCTAAACAGTCAGTTGAAGATGATAGTAAGCGGTCTCTTATAATACGAGTGAAGCTGGCGCTTCCATGTATTACGGGTAAAAACCGGATTTTTTTACTGAGATAAAAGATTCCCATTGTTGTTATCGGTCTGGATGGATCGGGCTGTCTTCATCGAAAAAAAAATCACCCAGTCCTTGCGGTAATTGTGTTCCTCCTAATGCACGATTTTTCTTCTCTGCCATTTCATCTAAATCTAGTGCGTCCTCCCCAAGAACCTTTTGAATTGATTCTTGCCAAATCATATCTTTTGCTATGGGGTGCTCTTTATCTTGAATTAACCTTTTCATCGCGTATTGCAATATATGTAAACCGTCTCTGGGAGAAAAATCAAGATCAAGTTGATGAGATCTTTGCAGGAAATTTACGGTCATTTCAAGTAATTCTGCTTCAGCAAATGGAAGGTGATATTTTAAGATGGCCATCTCATCTTCAGTATTAGGCATATTCAATGCCAAGGTAGGTTGAAGTCTTGATAAGATATAATCGGGGATTTCAAATGTGGATTCATCGTGATTCATCGTGACACAAGCACGAAATTCCTTGTGCGCTTTTATCCTAAGGCCGGCAATGATCGATTCAACATAGCGCCTATGATCAAGAAGAGGAGCTAGAGAAGCCCAGCTTTTTTCGTTCATTCGATTGCCTTCATCTAGTATGCAGATTCCCCCGCTAATCATTGCTGTTACTAAGGGTGATGCATGGTAAGAAATTTTCCCTGATTCAGCCAAAACAGGAGTGACAATTAAATCTTCTGGTCGCGTATCACTTGTACATTGATATATATAAAGCGGTTGTTTTCTTTCTAAAGCCGCAACCATTCCTAAAGTGGTTTTCCCGATTCCTGGCATACCAATGATTCTAGGAGATAATGGAAGGTCTTTATCTGATATAACCATCCAGCATGCCATGACTTGCTTCAAAACTTCGCTTTGGCCAATCCATTCAGGTTTTGTCGTGTCCGGTTTACTTAAAGTTAAAGTGACGCCATCTATTACTGCAGTTTTACTAATACTGTGTTGATTCATCTAGCCCCCAAGAGAAAATATCCATGTAGCCCTAACTTGAAATTTTATATGACTATTCCTCAATCTACAAACGTATTTTCTGATGCATTTATGAATAGTGTTATATGTTAGAATTATAAAATGGGGTTTTTAATATGATTGTTGATCTTAATTTAATAGGAAAACGTGCTCTCGTTATTGGTGGAGGTAATGAATCGAGCCGTAAGGTTGAAGCGCTTCTTTCGCAGCAATGCAAGATCTTTGTGGTGGCTGAAAAAGCTGAACAATCGATAAAAAATTATGCTGACGAAGGAAAAGTTTCACTTGATTTAAGAAAAATAGAAAATGTTGAATTTTTAAAGGATTACAAACAACTTGACTTGATTCTTGCTACAACTGATGATCCGGATATAAACAGAGAAATTCTTGTTGCTGGGAAAGAAAAATATGGTTGTTATGTATATGCAGCAGACGATCCTCAAGTGAGTGATTTTAGTCATCCATCAGTTATTAATATTAATGACACTGTTCAAATTGCTATTTCCACTGGTGGTAGAAGTCCCTTAATGGGTAAGTCCATAAGACAAGACCTCGAACCTTTAATAAAAAAATCGATTAGCGATTTGATTCTCATGCAAATTAATTTACAAGATCAACTAAGAAGTATGTCTAAAAAAATGATTCCATCAGTAGAATATAGAAAAAAATTTCTTACCGAATTACTTGGTGAT
>DPYO01000109.1:0-1562 GCA_003535775.1 Fidelibacterota bacterium
ATTATTCAGGAGTTTTTAAAGATTTAAAAACCTCATGAACTCAATCCCAGAAAGCAAGTAAAAATACAAGTTGATCATTTAACTTTTTTATTTTTAGGACGTGGACTAACAGTTGGATACCAAGCACTGTTCTTGGCAGGTTGGAGTTCGATTCCCTACACTCCAGCTGAAACACAAAAAATTATGCGCCTGTAGTTCAACGGGGTAGAGTGTTTGGCGACAGACCAGTAGAATTGGGGGTTTTAATCCTCTAGGGCATACGATTTTTTATTCTGCCTTCATACTTTCGATAGTCTTTTTTATATGCCGGATTAAAAAATGGGCCTGAAAAAGGTCTTTTTTTAAAATTTATTGTATTTTATTTAAAAATTGACAACGAAGGTTCTAAACCTTATATTTCACTCAAATATTATTATCAACGAGGTAATTATATTTTAAAAATAGGCTTTCACGAGAGTGAAATGCCGAATGCGGAGTTCAACATGTTAAAGAATAATCACTATTCCCCTGGGAGAGGTTTGTCCCTGTTTATTCTATGGGTATTCCTGACCCTACTAATCCTCTTGTCAGGATGCAGCCTATTATGAAATTCATGGCTACATGTAATTTTTTAGTGAAAAAACCTTTTCCAATTGTCCTGTTGGCAATTTTTTGTTTATCCCAGGGAATTTCTCAAGAGAGAGAAAGAATAACCAATCAGGATGAAGATGGCACAATTATTTTAGAAGGGGAAATTGATATATACAATGATAAAATTGATACAGTTTGGGTGCGGCTATTTAATTCAAATGGTAAGAAAATTGAAGAAAAAAAGTTTAAAAATGGTAAGCTTCATGGAGATTGGGAAGGATGGTATAGCGATGGATCGAAAAAATTTATTAAAAAATATAGAAATGGTATGTTACGCGCGACGCAAAGGGAGTGGTATCCTAATGGGGAATTGTTAAAGGTTATTATATACGAACTTGGTGTTATTAATGGTGTTTACAATGAATGGTGGAACAACGGTGAGAAAAAGGTAGAAGGGCAGTACAAAGACGGTAAGAAAAGAGGGCAGTGGACACATTATGATGCTGGCCGCAAGTCACGTTATGACTTTTATCGTCGTTCTGGTGAGTTTTTGGCTTCATATAATTTTAAGTATTACGCTAACGGACAGATAAAGGAGGAACCGTCTTTTGTCAATAGGAAAGCTGAGGGAATATGGCTGCGTTATTCTGAGGGAGGGAATACGATCATGCAGCTTGAGTACCTGAAAGGACGTAAGCATGGGACCTGGATCAAATGGTGGGAGAACGGCGAGAAAAAGGAAGAAGGGCTGTACTTGGGGAATAAGAAAGAGGAGCAGTGGACGTACTATGATTCTGGCCGCAGGTCACGTTATAATTTTTTTCGTTCCGATGAATTATTGGCTTCATATGATTTTGAATATTATGCCAACGGCCAGTTAAAGGAGGAGCCATCATTTAATATAGATGGAGTACGGGAAGGCAAATGGATTCAATATTTTGAGGGTGGGGAAAAGAAAAGTCAGGAATTGTACACGAATGCAACCCCGAACG
>DPYO01000109.1:1896-2227 GCA_003535775.1 Fidelibacterota bacterium
CGGACTTTGGATCACATGGCATGAATCAACATCTGAAAAGGCAAGTGAGAGGACATATGTTGACGGGATTCTTGAGGATGAATTCCGAGAGTGGTGGGACAACGGTGAGAAAAAGGTAGAGGGGCAGTATGCAGGTAATAAGAAGGAGGGGGTGTGGATGAACTATGATCCTGGCCGCAGGTCACGTATTGATTTTTATCGTTCCGATGAGTTATTTGCTTCATATGATTTTGAGTATTATGCCAACGGCCAGTTAAAGGAGGAGCCGTCATTTAAGGATGGAGTAAGGGATGGTGAATGGATTCAGTATTTTGAGAGTGGGAAAAAGAAA
>DPYO01000109.1:2533-3793 GCA_003535775.1 Fidelibacterota bacterium
TTTGAGAGTGGGAAAAAGAAAAGTGAGGAAATGTACGCGAATGCAAAGCCGAATGGACTTTGGACTACTTGGCATGAATCAACATTTAAAAAGGAAAGTGAGAGGACATACCGTCGCGGGAATCTTGATAAGGGATTCCGAGAGTGGTGGGAAAACGGGAAAATAAAAACAGAAGGGCAATATCTAGTTAATAAGAAAGAGGGAGCATGGATGAACTATGATCCTGGCCGCAGGTTACGTTATGAGCATTACACTACCCGTGGTGAATTGATTTCTTCATATGATTTTAAGTATTATGACAACGGACAATTAAAGGAGGAGCCGTCATTTAATGAGGATGGAGTATGGGATGGTGAATGGATTCAGTATTTTTGGAATGGGAAAAAGAAAAGTAAGGAAGTGTACACCAATGCAACACCGAACGGACTTTGGATCACATGGCATGATTCAACATTTAAAAAGGAAAGTGAGAGGATCTATATTGACGGTATTCTTGAAAATGAATACAGTGATTGGTGGGATAATGGAGATAAAAAAACAGAAGGGCAGTATGCAGGCGATAAGAAGGAGGGAGTGTGGATGCACTATTATCGTAGTCGTAAGCGAATACTAGTGAAAGACGAGAACAGTAAATTCTGGGAAAGAGGTGTGCAAACTATTCCTAATCGTAGGTCACGCTATGAGCTTTACCGTTCCGATGAATTGGTTTCTTCATATGATTTTGAGTATTATGAAAACGGACAGTTAAAGGAGGAGCCGTCATTTAATATAGATGGACTATGGGACGGGGATTGGATACGTTATTTTGAAGGAGGGGAAAAGGCCAGTCAGCGCGGGTATGGGAATGGCCGTCCGGATGGGCTCTGGATCACCTGGCATGACAGCACGTTTGTAAAGGTACAGGAGATGACGTATAAAGATTCGCTGTTGGAAGACAAGTATTTTGAATGGTGGATGGATGAAAAACCAAAAGTGACAGGTTTTTACGTTCATGGCAAAAAGGATTCTAAATGGTCCTATTGGGATAAATTTGCACATCAGCGTTTCGAAATATATGAAATGGATGAATTACTTTTTAAATGGGGTTGGGAGTACTACGACAACAACCAGGTTAAAGAAGAATTTGAATATATAAAAACAGGTGTGTTACATGGAGAGTGGTACGCCTATTATAAAGATGGCAGTCATAGGGGATTTAGAGGTTATGATAATGGCTTGAGGAATGGAGCTTGGATTGATTGGTATACAAATGGTCAAAAA
>DPYO01000109.1:4164-7375 GCA_003535775.1 Fidelibacterota bacterium
TTGATAAATGGTTTTACTGGTATTTTTTCGGCGATTTGATGAGTGAGGTTCAATATGAGAATAATGAGATCGTTGGGCAACAATGTTTTCAAAGTTCCTTTATGTATAGTAAACCAGCTGAAGAATTACGTGATTGTTCAGGTATAGTTGATCCAAGGTATATTAACCGTGGCGTTTTTCGCATCTACAGTCCTTCAAAAGTTTTGATTAAAGAAACTTTTATTAATGACGATGAACTTCTTGCTCAATTTGAGTACCACGATAATAGTGAACCAAGCACCATTAAACTATTTAGACAGGGTGAAATTATTTTTTTCAAGAGATGGAATCCGGAAGGCATAGAGATTATTGATGACCCTGATCCATCGGGATTATTTTCATCGTGGGATTATTATTTGAATGGAAATGTGAAATATAAAGTGACCTACATGGGAATAGAAAAAAAAGAGAAGCATGGAATTGAATGGTCTTATTATAACGATCGTACTTGGGAGAAAATAAATTTATTCTATAGAGGTGAGCTGAAGTTATCCAGAAAGTGGACTCATGGTGCATCTATTTCTGTAGATACGCTCTATCAAGATGGGAAAAAAGTATATGTTAATTGAACTGAATGGAGAAAGAAAGCAACAAGTGAATTATTCAGTACAGTATAATCAGGATTCGAAATTCAAAGATAAGGTTTCCTTTGGATTAATCTTGCGGAATATTGCTATTGGAATGATGGACAATTATTCTGAATTTCTTTCGTTTCCCCTTCGTCATTATTAAGGAATTTGAAAGATTTGAAAAATGAATATTAATAAGATTACATACAATCAGTATGAATGAACAAATTGTGATATTTTTCTCTAACTGGGGACCTTCCATCTGCATTTTGTTATTTGGAATAATCGCCGGATGGATATTTAAACGATACATTCATAAAAAGTTGGCATTCCTGGTGAAAAAAACACAATGGGGCGGGGATGATGTAATTCTAAAAGCGTTAGAGCCTCAAATTATCCTCTGGTTTTTTCTAGTTGCATTTTTTATTGCGAGCACCAGTATTCAGGTCAGTGGCCCTTTCCTGAAATATTTAGAGAAAATTATTTTGATCATTTTGATTTTATCGGTCACTTTTGTTTTAAACCGAATCCTGGTTGGACTTCTACAGCTTTGGGCCGGGCGCCAGGAAGGAGGATTCCCCTCCACAACAATGTTTACAAACTTGGTACGGATCACTGTTTTTATCATCGGTGGCCTTATCATTTTGGATTCCCTGAATATTTCGATTACTCCCATGTTAACAGCACTGGGTGTTGGTGGTCTTGCAATTAGTCTTGCTTTAAAAGATACACTAGCGGATGTATTTAGTGGGCTTAATATCCTTCTCAGCCAGAAAGTAAAACCAGGCGATTTTGTCCAGCTTGATTCCGGTGAAATGGGATATGTTCAAAATATAACATGGAGGAATACAACCCTTTTAGAACGTGCCAACAATATTATTTCCATTCCTAATTCTAAGCTGTCAACTACCATTGTTAGAAATTATGATACAATTGAATCTTCTTTTTCAGTGCGAGCGTCGGTTGGAGTCAGTTATGACAGTGATTTAGAGAAAGTTGAAGAAGTGGTTTTGGATGTTGCAAATGGTGTGTTAAATGATCTTGATGGAGTCGTGAAAGAACATCCACCTGCTTTGCGCTATAAATTATTTGGTGATTCCAGTATTGATATAGTAGTGTATTTTCGCGGGAAAAAATATGGCGATCAAAGCCTGATCATTCATGAATTTATTAAAAGAATTCACAAACGATTTAAATCTGAAGGCATTGATATTCCCTATCCTATTCGGACAATTATCCAAAAGTAATATCCTTCATGAAAACCTGGATAATAGTTGGTTCATTACTTGCAGCCCTGGCTGTTATTCTCGGGGCTTTTGGAGCACATTGGTTGAAAGCACGGATTTCACCGGAAGATCTTGCGATTTTTGAAACAGGTGTCCGATATCATATTATTCATGCGTTAAGCATTATCTTGATCGGAATCCTTGGATTCCATGTATCTACCGAAATTCTAAAAACACCTTTTATATTTTTTACAATCGGAATTTTTCTATTTTCAGGAAGTCTGTATATCCTGGTACTATCTGGAGCCAGGTGGTTTGGCGCTATTACTCCCTTGGGTGGAGTTGGATTTATTGCAGGGTGGCTGTTATTGGCTTATAACCTGTGGAAAGGTTAAAGAATTCTGAAGCTGTTAATTAAACCATTTTCACTGGAAGTGAAAACTATGTATGCGGATCATGGATATTTTCATGATGGAGATGCTGGTCTTGATTTGTTTATTGTTCACCAGCAAACAATTGTTGCAGGTGACTCCACCTTTATTCATTTGCAGATTGCTTGCGAAAATACAGAAGGAGCACCTTATCTAATTATTCCCAGGTCCAGTATTTCGAAAACTCCTCTCAGGCTTTCCAATTCCATCGGGTTAATTGATCCAGGTTACAGGGGAGAAATAATGGCTGCTGTGGATAACATTAAAAATGAAGATTATACTGTGAATCCGGGGCAAAGATTATTTCAACTTGTAGCCATGGACGGGTCCCCCATTCATTTTACATTGGTTGATGAACTTTCTGAGACAACAAGGGGGGAAGGTGGCTTCGGAAGCACGGGAAATTAAGAAATATATGAATGATGATTTGAGAAAACTTCATTGAAATAAACTACTAAAATGTTTTAATACCAGGGAAATTAGCACTCAAGCTATTGGAGTGCTAATTTATCTTGAAATCTATTAATTTCCATTTTAACTTCCCCGCTGCATTTAATATGATTGAACGAATAATGCAGGTAAATAAAACAAATAAATAAATGGAGAAACAAATAATGAGTCTAAAACTAAAACCCTTGTCAGATCGAGTTGTTGTAGAGGCAGCTCCAGCTGATGATGTATCTTCCGGAGGTATTATCCTCCCGGATACAGCCCAGGAGAAACCTCAGCAGGGGACTATTGTTGCTGTTGGCCCCGGTAAGGCAAGCGATACTGGTTCAATAATTAAAATGACCATTAAGAAAGGTGACAAAGTTCTTTACGGAAAATATTCCGGAACAGATGTCACTATTGATGGTAATGAATATATGATTATGCGCGAAAGCGACATACTCGCAATCTTATAAGGAGAAAAAAAATGGCAAAAGAAATTGCATATGATGCAAAA
>DPYO01000203.1 GCA_003535775.1 Fidelibacterota bacterium
TTCCCAGCCCTACATTGTGGCTCTCATGACTGAATTACTGGAATTGAAAGGGGATGAAAAGATACTTGAAATAGGTACCGGGTCAGGATATCAGGCAGCAGTATTATCAGCACTGGTTTCCGAGGTCTTCAGCATAGAAATTGTTAAGAACCTTGTGGATAGCGCTGCCGTCCGTCTTGATAAATTAGGCTATAAAAATGTCACTACCCGTTGGGGAGACGGCTACAAGGGCTGGCCTGATCAGGCCCCCTTTGACGGCATCATTGTTACGGCGGCTCCTGATAAAATTCCACAGCCATTGATTGATCAATTAAAGACCGGAGGCCGATTAGTGCTGCCTGTAGGAATCCGCCGACAGGAATTGAAAGTAATCACAAAAAATGAAGATGGGACTATTCAATCAAAAAATATTATACCTGTACGCTTCGTCCCTATGGTGCATCCAAAAGACAGTATTCCGGATATGGGCTTGGAGGTTGACCGGTAATTGGCAGACAAAACATCCAATTTAAACAACAAATTCAATCTTCGCCCTTTTCAGGCTACTGATTATGAAGGGTTGGCAGTATTAAGAAACTTGCTTTATCCTCAGCATCCAATATCTGTTGAATCTATGCGTCATAATGATAAAACCCGGGAGAAAAAAATCCTGCACCAACAATGGGTATGGGAGTACAACCAGTCGATTCTTTGTACGGCTTTATATACTCAATGGGAAGAGATCTATCATCCGAAAAAATTTGTCATAAAAATCTATGTTCATCCGGAATATCAAGGGTCTGGATATGGTACAATTTGTTTTGATCATTTAATGAATGAGTTGGAACAATTTAATCCAATAAAAATCACTACCCAGATACATGAACCCCACCAGCAATCTTTTCGTTTTTTTGAGCAGAAGGGTTTTAAAAATACCATTACAGAAAGAGAATCCTGTCTGGATTTAACCACTTATAATCCTGAAAAATTTGAAGATGCAATTAACAGAGTTATTCAACAAGGCTTGCGGATTACCACCCTTTCTGAATTTCGTAAAGAAGATGAACGGGCGGACTATAAGGTCTGGGAATTTGAGCGTGAGGTTTCTCCTGATATGCCTTGGCCTGACCCCATTACCATTCCAGAATTTGATACCTATAACAAACAGATTCTTCAACATCCAAAGTTTAATTCCAATTCATGGTTCTTCGTAATGGATGGCGATCAAATAACAGGATTGAATAATCTCTGGAAAAGTGAAATAAAAGATGGAATTAATACTGGGCTTACGGGTGTCCGCCGTATATATCGTCGCAAGGGTGTTGCCACTGCTTTAAAACATACCAGTCTAACCTGGGCGAAAAACCAAGGCTATAAATGGATTCGCACAGATAATGCCGCTACCAATGAGGGAATGCTCAGTATCAATATTAAAGTGGGGTTTAAGTTTATGCCGGCATGGATTTTATTTGAAAAAATAATTAAGGAAGAAAATTGAGTCTATCCCATTTTACATTTTCAGGTTCATCCTATCAACAGGGTCTGTCTCATGGAGAGGCATTACAGGAATCCATCATAAAAAATATCCAAATTTATCTTGACCGTTTTGAAAATGAAGCCCGAATCAGTAAAAATGAGCTGCTTGAAAATTCGGAAATTTATCTGAACATCCTCCGGGAGCAAAGCCCTGAATATGTAAATGGTATGAATGGTATTGCTGAAAGCTCAAACTTAGAACTACTTGAAATTGCCATGCTGAACCTACGCTATGAACTTTTATATCATGCTTTGGGTAAAAAATTGCAATCCGAAGCTGTTGATGGCTGCACCTCCTTTGCTGTGCTCCCGGAAGCATCAGAAAATAAACATCTGCTCATGGGGCAGAATTGGGACTGGATACCGGATGTGGACTGTGTACTTACCACCAACATTGATAGCGATGGGTTGCAGCGCATGGCATTTACGGAAGCGGGGATTTTCGGCGGGAAGCCAGGCATGAATTCCGAAGGTATAGGACTGGCTGTTAATGGAATGTATTCTACTGATGATGATTGGTCACGATTTGAGAAGCCCTTTCACCTGCGTTGTTATGAGGTACTCCGCTCAAAAAATATGGAAGAAGCTTTACAAGTATTAGCGGGAACTCCTCGCTCATGTACAGCCAACTTCATTCTGGGGCATGCACCTAAACAAGCTGTTGATATTGAATTAGCGCCGGACAGTCTGCGCCTCATTGACCCTATAAATGGAGTATTAGCCCATGCCAATCATCTGGTAGATCCCAAAGAAACAGGTGTTGCTGAGCCTGAAAATCCTCGCAGGCGTTTATCGGAATTTCGCCATAAACGTATGGAAGAATTATTAAATGAACAGAAGCCTATAAATGTTGAGGCAATGCAGGAAATTCTGAAAGATCATGAGCACCAACCCCAATCACTCTGCCGCCACCGGGATGATACCCTGCCGGAATCTCAGCATACCATTACCAAAACCGCTATGATCATGGATTTGGAAGAGCGAAAAATGTGGGTGACAGATGGACAACCTTGTAAGGCTAAGTTTGAGGAGTTTGCTTTAAATTAGTTTTTATCGGGAATTAAATTTATGGTTTCTAATAGTAAGTGCCGGGTGATCAGCGTATCCAGAGGCTCTATATCAGCGCCAAACCATTCTAATAATTTTCCATTTTCATCTAACAGATATTTATTGAAATTCCAAGAAGGGTTATTATGGTTCCAGCCATTCATTGTACTATCGGATAGCCATGTATATAAGGGATGCTGTTTTCTGCCCTTTACATGAATTTTCCCAAACATGGGAAAGGTGACACCGTAAGTGCGTTGACAGAAGGTCTTAATTTCAGTATTGTTTCCAGGCTCCTGCCAGAGAAAATCATTGGATGGAAACCCCAATACAACCAGACTATCGTGATAGGTTTCGTATAATGTTTGCAGTCCCTCATATTGAGGAGTGTAGCCACAGCGTGAAGCCACATTCACCACCAACACTTTTTTGCCCTTGTAAGTCTCCATACTGATAATTTCACCATTTATGTTCTCAGCGCTTAAGGCATAGAATGATTTAGGAATATCTGGTGTTTTCTCAGCTGAATTCAGATTGAATACAGTGAAGATTCCAATACCAATTAGTAATATTATTAATTTGTTTAAATGTTGAGTCATAATTCTGAGTTAAATTAAATCGTATTTCAATTGTGAAATCTAAAAGTAAATTATCAATCAATTATAATGAAATTAATTCCACTTATATCTGATGAGTTTGGAAAATGAAAAAAATTGCCGATAACCCCTGGCTTATAGAATTACCCCGTTTGGTATTGGGGATTTTTGTCATTTTAAATATTATTGCCATGCTGAGCTATCCCGGCGGAACATTTCTCGATGATACCACTATTGGCTACTCTTTTACACGGAATTTCCTTAGCGATTTAGGTAGAACACTAAGTTATCCCGGCGGCGTTAATTTTCTGTCTTCCCAGCTGTTTAATATGACGCTTATTCTGTCTGGTGTGGTTTTTGCCAATTTCTACCTGCATGTGCGAAAGGTCTTTACTGCGGACAATCAACGTACGCTGGCTCTTATCGGCAGTTTTTTTGGTGTACTGGGTGGATTTTCACTGGCAGGTGTAGGACTTACCCCGGCAGATCTGTATCTGGACCTGCATATGATATGTGCAACCTGGCTATTCCGTTTCTTTTTTGTGGCATCCCTCTGTTACTCAATAGTGATTTATCGCCACTCTCAAATTGAAAATAAATACGCAATGGGATACCTGGTGTTTACATTTTCCATTTTACTGTATATTATTATTTCTGAATTAGGGCCAAGTCCTAAGGAAGTCCCTTGGGCTCTCACCTTGCAGGTTGTATCCCAGAAAATGATTCTCCTGATTCTCATGGGCGCTATTTACATCCAAACTATGGGACTGAAAAAACTGCAAAGCTAATGTCCACTTTCAAAATTCTGGATGGCGCTATGGGTTCAGAGCTCATCCGCAGAGGAATGGAATTGCCAGAACATATCTGGTCGGCAGCTGCCAATCTAACCAGCCCTGAGTCGGTGCTGGAAATCCATAGAGAATATGTAGATGCTGGAGCTGATTATATTACGGCGAATACTTTCAGGACGACTCCACGTGCATATATAAAAAAAGGGGTTAGAAATCCGGAAGCAGAATCTCTGGCAAAGAATTCATCAAATAAGGCGGTAGAACTTGCGAAAGAAGCTGCTGGCAATTCTGTAAAAGTGTTAGGTTCAATTGCTCCCCTAGAGGATTGTTATTCTTCGGAATTGTTTCCGGGAAAGGATACAGCCATTACTGAATTCCGGCAACTGGGTGAATGGTTGTCCGTTGCGGGAGTTAATATACTCCTTTTAGAAACCATGAACAGCCTGGCCGAAACCGAAGCGGGATTAATCGCCTTGGAAGAATTTGATTTACCCCTGTGGGTGAGTTTTGTTCTAAAAGATGATGAACATCTATTATCTGGAGGATTACTAATAGATGCACTAAATTTGCTACAGGACTATTCTGTCAAGACAGTGTTGCTTAATTGTAATCCTTTGCAGCGAACAGAAAATGCAATGGTTTGCCTATTTGAAAATTGGACTGGAAAATGGGGCCTCTATCCCAATCTGGGAATTGGTGAACCTTCCCCAGATGGTAAAATTGCTGAGTACGAGCCCATTGAAAAATTTATAGCCCTTATGCAAAAAGCAATTGAGATGGGCACATCGGTTGTGGGTGCCTGCTGTGGGTCAACTCCGGAGCAAATAAGTGAACTCTCTAAATTGAAAATTGAATTAAATCTTACCTCTATTCCCAACCCCCAAACCCCGCAAAAGGTTGTTGACACACATTGATCAAACACACTTTTAAAATATCATTGGGAATCATACTGGTCATCATCGGACTCATCGGCGGACTTATCCCCATCTTCCAAGGATGGATGTTCGGCATTCCCGGGCTCATAATTTTGAGCAACTACTTCCCTCCTGCAAAAAGATTATTGGATTGGGCAAAATCGAAAGCTGGGTTTAAGAAGTGGAGCTAATTACTATTATTAATAACTTACATTATATTCTAAATCAATTTTAATCTAAAAAGAGCTAATAATCACCTAATGAATAAATATTTATACCTTCTAATTATTATTATCATTTCCTGTCATAAACCCTATGAACCGGTGTCAGTAAATTTAAATGTGAACCAGGTCCCACACCTAAAAAATTGGGGCGTTCAGGCAAGGGAATTAATCACAATCTGGTCCCCTCGCATTGCCAGAATATTAGATGTTGAAGGATACCCCCACAATATTGATCTCACCCTACAAAAATCTGATGAGGGGATTGCCCATGCCGATAGCAATGCCATCACCGTATCCTCCCATTGGATAGAAAAATACCCTGAGGATATTGGCTTGATTGTCCATGAAGCCGTGCATGTGGTTCAACTATACCCTGAATTTGAGCCGGGCTGGGTTACCGAAGGTATTGCAGACTATATCCGCTGGCATTTGTATGAAATGAAGCCTCTGGAGTGGTTCCCTGTTGGTGAGGATGAAAAGGGATATGAAGCAGCTTATAGAATTAGCGGCGGATTCTTTTTATGGATCACTAAATTTAAAAATTCCGATTTTATTAAAATACTCAACACTGCCATGAAAAAGGGTGAATACGATGAAACGGTATTTTTCAATTCCACTGGTGGGGAGTTAGATCCTCTGTGGCAGGAATATATGCAATATCGGAAGGCAAATTTATAATTTATTCCAGTCGCGTGTATTTAATATCGGACTACATCTACAAAAACCCATAATTACCCAAACTAACAACTAACAATTAATAATTAATAATTACTAAATTGATCCCCACTTTCATGGGAAAAATCCAAACATAATTCAATTTTATAATGGCTGATTTCGTACATCTACATAATCATTCTGATTTCTCCTTGCAGGATGGCGCTCAGTCCGTGCAGATGCTCTGCGATAGGGTTGACGATTTGGGAATGAACAGTATTGCTCTCACCGAACACGGCAATTTATTTTCTATGATTCCTTTTTATAAAACTGCCCGGAAAAAAGGCATCAAACCA
>DPYO01000121.1 GCA_003535775.1 Fidelibacterota bacterium
CCGCTGGCAACAGGTTCACTGTCCTGATTTGTTCCATTCCATCTGATGGTGTGATATCCGGCTCTATATGTTCCTGAAACAAGAATTCGGACTTCCTCACCTTTGAGGTTATACACTTTCAAAGAAATTTTATCATCTCTTGGTAATTCAAATTGTATCTCCGTTACCGGATTAAAGGGATTTGGATAATTTTGAGAAAGGCTGAATGATTCAGGTATTTCAGGAACTTTCCTCAATTCAAAGTTTGAGATATCCCCGGATACTTCCAACACTCCCTGTTCGGAAAGTGTAAATTCTTCGTAT
This sequence comes from Fidelibacterota bacterium, assembly GCA_003535775.1. Lineage (GTDB taxonomy): Bacteria > Fidelibacterota > Marinisomatia > Marinisomatales > UBA8229 > UBA8229. The sequence continues at coordinate 304 of DPYO01000121.1, forward strand.
GTTACAGAATTTATCAAAACCCAGTTTATGTATTTAGCATCATCAATTTTTACATTATAAGAAATGATAAGCTGATCTGAATTATTCATGATTTCGATCGCCCCGGACTCCTTCATATACTTCATATTGTCTGCAAAGCGTACATCAAAACCTCCTGCAGGTGGTTTTGGAGGTAGTTCATAACTGAGCGCCTCTCTATCAGGGATTTCTACACCGAAATACAGTGTGTTACCATTGAATGAGATAGTATTTGCATATTTTAATCCATCTAGAGAAACAGGTTTGGACTTTGTTAACCCAATATCCGATGAAATAATAATTTGGCCTTCTCCATAAGAACGAACCCAATAACCCAATCCTGGTTCGATTGAATTAGCATTTTCATACCCATTTTCTCCAAAGCTGTACAGGGTATTGGGGATCACCAGCTCATCTGGATCAATCCAGCCACTGTTCGATTCAGAGCAACCAGAAATCATATTCCAATCTTCCAATAAGTTCACAGTAATTTCAAATACCATTTCACCCGAAATTGTATTCGAACCTTCTTCATCAAAACGTAACCAATAACCCGCGCCCATAGCTAACTCTTGTTCCTGTTCATACCCATTTTCTCCAAACGAATACATTGTATTCTCCACAGCATCAGGAAAAACGGACATGACATTGGCATCTTCCACAGCCAGCGGCAGCCCGACCATATTCCAATTTTCAAAATGATCAACAGTCATTTCCACAATCATGTCAGCCCCTACGGTTAATATAACCGGAACAGAAATATTATATTCATCTGGATCATTACTGGATATAATGATTGAAGCAGTATATTCACCTACCTCAAGTTCTTCAGCATTAAAGGTTACCATTAAATTTGCAGAGCCATCAGGATCAATACTACCACTCATTGGTGAGACTGTTAACCATGGATCTTCTGCATAGAACAGGATGGCCATTTCATCGTGGAGATATGATGAATTGAAGACAACCTGTAATCCATCCGTGCCTGTCACATTTTCGATCCCCACAGTACAGCCATCTCCAGTATCTACTGTTTTATACTGGTAAATTATCGTACCATTTGCATTAATAATTACCTGGAAGGTTTCTAGACCTCCACCATTTCCATAATGGGGAACACCATCCCATTCTACGATAAAGCTATCAAAGCCTTCATGATAGTAGATTGTGCCACCATTGTTCGGATTTAAATCATCCCAGAAAAGAGCCAATAGCGTATTAGGTTCACCTGCACTTGGTATTTCCTGATTGGAATACGCCGTTGACGAGGATGTGAACGTAATGAAGCCATTACTGCAAATATTGACCATATCATACATATTTCCATAAAAACTAAAGTCGAATCCTAAATCAATCGAACCCCATGAATAGTCATCCATAGAATCTCCAGTGAGTGCGGTTCCAACAGAGTTAATCTCAATCCAATCGTAATCCGGCCCGCTCTCTTCATCGCTGTCAATCCAGTAATATCCAAATTCATCGGGACCGCCAAAATCTTTCTCAGACCGTACTCCGGGGCGGGTATCTACCTCTCCCTTGCCCAATTTATAGCTTATAAAATCAGCGGACTGTCTACTATCTGTTGCAATAATCACACTATAGTTCAAAACACCCTCACCAGAATTGGCAATAGTGAGATTTTCCTCTGCTGTACCACCAGATTCCACATTTGCTTCAAGGCTCATTGGAGCAATGGAAATATCAGGATACTGGGGCGGAGATACGGAAGGAAAAATGATATAATCAATCCAGGCACAATCACTCCCATTAGAAACAGTCCAATCTTTTTCGTATTTCCATCTGAAAGTATGTTCACCTTGAGATACAGGATAGGCTGATTGCACCCAGTTTACTTCTCCTGACCAGGCACCCATTTCTGATCCATCAATGTAAAACCTGAGATAGTCATAACTTGCTTCTGAGGATACTTTATAATAAAAAGAAATTTCTCCGTCGGTTGTCACGTTCACCGAGACATACATCTCTGAAGTCTGATTGTTGGCAATAGCACCAGATTGGGCGCTATAAGTTCCTTCATATGCCTCAGTGGAGATAGTCCATGGACCATTGCCGCCAAATTCCCATGGATAACCGGCAAAACTTCCCATTTCAAAATCTTCAAGAACTAAGCCGACTGATAAAGTAAAACTATCGTCGGTATTGTAATCATTATCAGCAGAAACGCTTAAATCGAACAAAACGTTGTGACCAATTTCTGTGTCTTCTGACACGGAAACACTAAAAATAACTTGAGCATTTGAATAAGCCTCCAGGGATTCAAGAGCACCAGATTCAACAGTAATAGTCAAAAAAGGATCAGAGGTTGAAAGAAAAACACTAAGATTATGAGCTACAGCGCCACCATCATTATCAAGAGTGACACCAATGTCTGCCGATTCACCTGGATCTAGCCGCCCATTACCATTATCATCATTTGTAACCTGTATGGTACCAGCAGATATAACAGGTGCATACGCTGTCATATGCATGCTGCTTTCCCATGTATCTTCATCAGCGGTAATGGATGCAGCTAACTCAAAAAGATGGTCATCCAATACTGAATTGGATACAATGAAGGAATAAGCATAGGTCTGGGTGTAAGTACCCTCTGGCAGGATTGTTCCAAATCCTTCAGAATCATCCATCAACGTGATATACTCATCATCTTCTGAGAGCGTCATTTCCACATCCGTAGCAGGATCACTCCCTACATTTTCCAGCGTCACAGTAATGAGAACGGTTTCACCAAATTCTATCACCCCATCACCCCCAGCATCAACTGTAAATTCATCTATTGTCACATAGGGGCCATCCAAAGGAGTGACCAAAACCTGGTTCATTACCGGCTGAAATTGCGGCTTCGTGATGACAACATCTGCCATACCAGGCTCATAAATAGGTGTGATTGGCACTTCAACTATACCTTGTTCACCAATCATCGCTGTACCATGCAAAGTTCCATTGAAAGAAATGGCAACGTAAGAACCAGGCTCTGCTGACACTTCAAAAAAATCGATGCCAATCGGTAAAACATCCATGTAATTCACATTGTTGACTTCACCCTGAGTTTGGTAAATCACAAGGGAGGGATCTCCAAGCACGTTGTACGCCTGCCAGTAATAAAGCGGGCTTGAGTGAGACGGATATCCCTGAATGTCAACTTCTGTAACAGCCAAATTACCCACAAATACCAACGCATCTGTGGAGACATATTCACTCGTAAAGGGTCCGTCAAAAAGGCCCCAGGATGTCTCTTCATAAGTTGGCACGTAACCTCCATTATCCCCTGAAATTGGAAAAGCTCCAACAGCCCAGTAAAAATCTTCAAACCAATAAGAAGAAGGTGAAGAACCAATATAGGCAACTGCTCCGCCATTTGCTTTGCGTACCCAGGTTTCGCCGATGCATTCAGAATAACCAAAATCTCCGGTGAGGCAGGCATTGCCAATGGCTAAAGGATACATATCAGGATTATTGAAATTATTTACAGCTGATATGGATAAATTGGGAGAACTCCATTCAGTCTCGGTACCATGGGCAGTGTACAAAATAACACCAATTCCTTCATCTACAGTATCGTAGCACCCGGAGTAGCTATTTAAATAAGAATTAATTTGACTAAAACCATATAAAGAATTGTAATAATTTTGTGTTCCATATAAAATTGTCGGTTGACCCACCGCAGAATTCCAATAGCCATCTGCACCAGCAATGAGAGTCACATCATCCAGGTAGGATGGATTTTCAAATTCATATTTCTCATAGTACAGGGTTTTATTGATTTGAGCCTGGAGCTGT